>DOUV01000699.1:4792-12857 GCA_003520455.1 Chloroflexota bacterium
GCCCCTACTACGAACCACGTTCTCATCCGTGCAACAACTACTTGACCGACGTTCTAGGGCGCGAGTTTCGTGCCACCGATGCCGCACTCGTAGTGATCTGTTTTGAAGGGCCTCATCGAGAGCGCCAATCAAGTCATCCCACGGGGGGGGGTGAGAGCGAAGACTTCCAAAGTCTTGTACGCAGCCGGTTCCCGCCTCGATCGCTCCCGTCCGAGCGCACTTTGGGCCAGCACGATTCTCACCAGACTTCGGAAGTCTGACGACGTGACCCGCGCTCTAGACACAACTGCCCGTTTTCTGCTACAGTTGGGCCATCTTTATCCGGATGCCAGAGAGAAGGAGAACCACGTGTATTACTTCGACCCCATCGAGAGGCAATCCACAGAGCTGGCTCCAGGGGTACTTGCCCGCACCTTTTGGGGGGACAAGATGCTCATGTCGGTTGTCGAGTTTCTGCCCGGCGCGACGGTCCCCGACCATAGCCACGCTCACGAGCAGGTCGGCATTGTCCTGGAAGGAGAACTCACGATGACTATCGGGGACCAAACGAAAGTGCTCAGGCCTGGGGATGTGTACGTTATTCCCGGTGATGTGGAACATAATGCGAAGGCCGAGGGCGGACCTGCCAAAGTTTTGGATATCTTCAGCCCAGTCCGTGACGAGTACAAGTACTAGACGGCTTCGGATTGAGGGGCCGGCGGTGGGAAGATCTGATGCTTTCCTTCCCGTTCGCTGAACGCTGCGGACAACCGGGGTGTCTGGCGCAGGGCATGCCCACGATTGAGCGCGGTCGCGCTCAATTGGCGTGCGATCTGTTTCGCTGCACAATAGGCATCGCTTCAAGAAAGATCTTGCGGTCCTACCAAAGGAGTATCGATGACGATCAAAGCTGATCACTGGATTGCCCAGATGGCCCGCGAGCACGGCATGATCGAGCCATTCGAGTTGCAGCAGGTGCGAGCCGCCCCGACGGGCGAACGGGTTATCAGCTATGGCCTGAGTTCCTACGGCTACGACATCCGCGTGGCCGACGAGTTCAAGATTTTCACCGCCAATCCTTACAACACCGTCGTCGATCCCAAGGCAATCGACCCCCGCGCGTTCCAGGACTTCAAGGGTGATGTCTGCATCATCCCGCCCAACAGCTACGCTCTCTGTCGATCACTCGAGTACTTCCGGATTCCGAAGGATGTGATCGTCGTGGTCCTCGGCAAAAGCACATATGCACGGTGTTTCCGAGGAGATACGCGAGTTGCACTCGTTGATGGCCGCGCGCCAACACTCGAAGAAATGGCGAGACGATACGAAGACGGCGAAATGTTCTGGGGATACAGCATCGGACCTGCCGGCCGGGTCATAGTGACACTCCTTGAGGCGCCGCGTTACATTGGGCGCGATGGTTTGATGGCGATCACTCTCGACAACGGAGAGTCGATCTACTGCACGCCGGATCATCGGTTCCTCTTGCGTGGGGGCCGGATGGAATCGGCCTATGAACTGCGACCGGGCCATTCATTGATGCCGCTGTATCGGGATACGGCTCGAGGGTATGAGATGGTCTACCAATCAATGAGTGGCTATTTCCATAGCACCCATTGGCTTGCCGAGGAGTGGAACGTTAGAAACGAAATCTGCGAGGCTCTCGTCAATACACACTATCATCGTTTAGATCATAACGGGTGCAATAATTCGCCTTGGAACGTTGTTCGTCCTGCTACGAGTGAACATGTTTGCTCCTACAATCAGGAACCATTTGTCGAAGAACGGGGCACCTCTATCCGAGGGGCGTTACAACACCTCTATCAGAATGAGGAGTGGTACGGTATCTTTCGGGCAGAGCAACGAGAAAAAGTGGTAACGTCTTGGAACGAGGATCGACACTGGGAGGATAGTCACAAGGTTGTAACAGTTCGCGAATTGCCGGGTGACCACGATGTGTACTGTCTCACAGTACCGGAAGCCGGGAACTTCGCACTGGAAGCCGGGGTGTTTGTCCACAATTGTGGCATCATCGTGAATGTCACCCCCGGCGAACCCGGGTGGGAAGGTCACTGGACCATTGAGATCAGCAATGCGACGCCACTCCCGGCCAAAATTTATGCCAATGAGGGCATCGCGCAGTGCCTCTTCTTCCAGAGTGATAGTTTTCCGACGATCAGCTACGCCGATCGGGCCGGAAAATATCAGGGTCAAACTGGAATCACGCTCCCGCGGATCTAGAGCGCCGGTCAAGGAATCCTGCGGGGGGTGAGAAAAGACTTCCGAAGTCTTGTTTGCCGTTGGTGCCTGCCTCGGTCACTGTCGTCGGAGCGCGCTGTGGGCCAGCATGATCCCCACCAGACTTCGGAAGTCTGACTCCTTGACCGGCGCTCTAGAGGGCTGGAATTCCACCGCGCCCTCGTGTTAGAATGGGCGGTGTGAGATGAGTCATCGCTACCCGGAGAGCCCGCAACCCGGGGTCGGCGTCGTCGTGTTGCGCCGCGACACCGGTGAGGTCCTGTTGGTGCGGCGCGGCAAACCGCCCGCGGCCGATCGCTGGGCTCTTCCAGGCGGCAGTATCGAGCTGGGAGAAACCGCGCGCGCCGCGGCCGCGCGGGAGGTCCTCGAGGAGACCGGGTTAGCCGTCGAGATTGGCCCGGTGGTTGACGTGGTGGACGTCATCGTCCGCGACGCCGCCGGGCGGCTCGAATACCACTACGTCCTGTGCGAGTTCCTGGCCCTCGCACCGGCCGACCTCAACGCGCTGGCCGCCGCCGATGACGCGGCCGAGGTGCGCTGGGTCCGGTGGGACCAGGTTGCGGTTGTGCCCGGCATTGTCGAGCGGGCGGGTGAGGTAGTGGCGTGCGCCGTCGCGCTGGCACAGGGGAGCGGAGAAGCAGGAGGCGAGTCGCTGGCAAGGTGACCGGTGGTCAGGGAGGGTGAGTGATGCTCCATCCCGCCAGATTCTCGCTGTTTGCCGCACTGGCTGCGCATCAATCAGCCGTCACCTCCTGGCGAGCTCAATGCATCGACCGCGAAACCGCGGCGCCTGGTATCATCACGGATCACGAGAAGCGACCAGGGCAAGGATCAGGAGAGTACGAGGGAGCAGCATGCAGCGGAACCGATTGGGCGTCGTCACCGGCGGCACGTTTAACGCTGGTCTCACCGTTCGGCTTGATCCCGGCATCAACGTCGAAGCGCTGCGGATTGGCACCTTCTGCGTGGTTGAGGGTGAAGCCTACCGGTACTTCAGCCTGATCCAGGACCTCCAACTCCACGCCACCGATCCGGGATTGATGGCGAGCCCGCCGCGCGATCTCTCCCCCTTCTTGCGTCGCACGCTCGCCGGAACGAGCACCTACGCCGTCGCCGAGGTCAAGCCGATGCTCATGATGCCGAAATATGGTGACACCGAGATCGTTGACCCGGCGATGGCGGAGGGTCCCAAAGCTGTCCGGACCATCCCGATGCACTTTGCCGAACTGGCAGAGGCCACCAGCTTCGACTTCGCCGATGTGTTCGGTGAGGATGACGGTGGCTCATACTTTGCCCTCGGCTCGCCGCTCGCCATGGACGGGCTCGACGTGTGCGTGGACCTGCGCCGGATCGTAGAGCGTTCCAATGGGGTCTTCGGTTCGACGGGTACAGGCAAGAGTTTCCTGACGCGCTTGCTCCTCAGCGGAATCATCGCGCGGAATGCGGCCGTCAACCTGATCTTTGATATGCACGGCGAGTACGCCTTCAGCGTCCAGTCCGAGGCGGGGACCTGGGTCAAGGGCTTGAAGGAACTGTTCGGGAGCAAAGTTCGGGTCTACGGTCTCGACACCAAGACGAAGGGGCCGGATAGCCACCTGGTCATCGGGCTCAACCAGATTGAGCCGGCTGATATCCTGTTGCTGTCTGACGAATTAAACCTGTCCCCGACGACCGAGACCAACCTCATCATCCTCAGCCGCGCACTTGGCGACGAGTGGCTGCGAACCTTCCTCGCCATGGAGCCAGTCGCGCTGCAAACGTTCTGCGAGGAGCGCGGTGCGCATCTGGGCTCGTTGGAGGCTCTCCAGCGCAAACTGGTGAAGCTCCGGCAGCCCTATGTCCTTGAGAGCGTCAGCTTCAACGTGATTGACGAGATGTTGCAGTATCTCGAGCGCGGCAAGCACGTCATCTTTCAGTTTGGGCGCTTCAGCCGGCCGCTGGACTACATGCTGGTGGCGAACATCGTGACCCGACGCATTCGAGAGAAGTACCGCGAGCGAGTCGAGGGCTGGCAGGCAAGCCACAACGAGGCAGACCGGCCCAAGCCGCTGGTGATCACGATCGAGGAAGCTCACAAGTTCCTCAACCCTGAGATGGCCCGCCAGACGATCTTCGGCACGATCGCGCGTGAGTTGCGCAAGTACTTCGTGACACTTCTGATCGTCGATCAGCGACCCAGTGGAATCGACCCTGAGGTGCTCTCTCAGATTGGCACGCGCATCAGTGGCAAGCTGACCGACGAGCGCGACCTGGAGGCGGTGCTGACTGGGGTCGGCAACCGGAACGCGATCCGAGCCGGGCTGGCCAGTCTCGATACTCGCAACGAGATCATGATCTTCGGCCACGCCGTGCGGATGCCGATGCAACTCCGCACGCGCCGCTATGATGAGGCGTTCTATCAGGCGGTCTCCGACCGGAGCGTGCCGCCGGCCACAGCCACCACCGCCGGCGGACACAGCCTCGACGATCTCGTCTCAGACCTTTGGGGTTGATGAACGGTGCCGCGATGATGCGGTAAGGACTCAAACGCACAATCGGCTGATTCGCAACTGATCGGGTGACTCATATGACGATCCACTCACAACGTCTGGCGACATTCCTGCTTGCGACGCTCGCGTTCCTTGGCCTGGTCTCCTGTTCCAATCGTTCAGAGCAGGGAACAGCGGCTGTGCCCCGTGTGACTATCACCTCACCGCCAAGCGGGACGCGGCTGCCTACCGGGCGCGAAGTCGAGATCCAGACTGTGGCTGTTGGTCAGACCCCTGTCGAGCGGATTGACATGTACGTGAACAACGATCTGATCCACTCCGACACCAGTCCGGTCGAGGGTGGCCAGTTCACGTTTAACATCGTCCAGCGCTGGGTGCCCACACAGCCGGGGCCCGCTGAAGTGAGGGTCGTTGCCTATAACGTGAAAGGGGTGCCGAGCCATCCAGAGGCGATTACCCTCGAAGTGGTCGGCGAGGGCATGGCCGTGGCCCAGCCGACAGCAAGCGCGCCGGCTATAACGGCAGTCGAAACCGTGACGGGGACCGCCGTTCCCACTGTACCGGTCTCGCAGGGGACGCCGGTAGACGTCGGAACCCCGCCGCCCGGCGCGACCACCGTTCAAGTCTTTACGCCGACCCCCGGTCCGACGGCCACTCCGCTGCCGGCTGGGGCATCGGTGCCCGAGGTCGGTGGGACCGTCGCGATCAAAGCGCTGAACGTCCGGAGGGGCCCGGGCACAAACTATTCAGTCGTCGGGAATCTGCGCTACTTTGCCACGGTCTCAGCGACTGGCCGCAACCAAGACACCACGTGGGCACGCGTCCAGTATGCATCGAACCGCACGGGGTGGGTTGCCACGCAGTACGTGACGTGGGACGCCGACATCAGCAAGCTGCCGGTCGTCCAGCCTTGAAAACCAAACTGCCACACAAGGCGCCAAGAGATTTTCCGTTCTCTTCGCGTCTTGTGCGGTTGGGAATGAAGAGGGTTGCTGAACAGGTTTACCCGAGCTGCTCGAGATTGCTGTACGGGACGAAGACGACCTCGCCGGAGTCCAGTTCGACTTCGCACCCGGCCAGTGGCAGGCCACTCTCGGTCGAGCGGCGGCCCGCGTCCAGCCGCACGATGTAGCCGATTCGCCCGAGGAGCGGGGGTGCTGCCAGGCGAACTTGTTGGGCCTCTGCCAGCGGCCCCAGCTCTCTGAGGGGCTGGCCCGGCTGGCCGAGTGGAACAAACAGCTCGGGCAGTCGGCGGCCCCAGCGGGCCTGGTAGCGCCCGTCCAACATCGCCTCGCGACCGTCGACTGCGGCCAGGCCTTCGAACAGCGGCATGGCGATAGGAATGGAGCCGAAGCCCTCCGTCAGTATCACTGGGAATGGTAGCGTCCGTACCAAATCGACCAGACCGTAGGGCATGGCGCCCAGGATCAGCCCGCGCACCTGCGCGGCCCGGGCCGCCTCCAGCCCCTCGCGCGTGATCGTAGCCCCACCCACAACGATGGTCCCGCGCACCGCGATGTCGATGTGCTCAGGTTGCAACATGGTGTCCGGCTCGCCGACCAGGACACGCAGGACGCCGAAGCTCTCGCCGCCGCTGCCCCAGATGCCCTGAAAGAAGGCGCCGTTGCTCTCAACCACGGCTCCAAAACGGGGCATAATGTTGACAACCCGGCCAGGAGTGCCGGCCGCAATCTTCACGGGCCCGGGGGTGCTGGCGATCAGAAGCCGGCCGTGCTCGTCGATCGCCAGCACCTGACCGGCAACGGGTGCAAGAACCTCGCGCCGGCGCAGCAGCCGCTTGCGCGCTGCCAGCGGCTGGTTCACCGTCACTGCTTCCCCAGGCTGAACCAGGAGAGCGGCCTCGACCTGACTGCGGTCGAGGCCCAGTGTCGGGGCCAACTCGACGACGTGTACACTCCCCGGCCGCTCACCCTCGGCGATAAGCGAATCCGGTCCAACCTCCTGGCCGAGTCTCACGTGAACTGTGCCGGGCGCCGGCAGCATGCGCTCACGCCGCACGCGCGCCAGGTTGACCGCGTGGACTCGGGTGGGAAGCATCGCTTCAGGTTGCGCCATCACACGCCTCTTGCGGCCACTTCACCTCAGGCCCCCATCTCCGACCACCATTGTTGGGCGCGGGCGCGGCGGGCGGCCAGATCGCCCTCCAGAGGAAGCGGACGGCCGCGGGCGTCGATAACCAGGCCCACCAGACCGCCGCGAACGGTTATTTCAGCTGGCTTGCCCGGACCGAAACCGATATCGAACCCACGAGCGGGATGCAAGGCCAACCGGGTGGTTTGGCCGGCCGGCAACCACTCGCGGTAGATCCGTCCGTACTCGACATTGACGTTATAGCCGCCCCCGTCGGGGAACGTCATCCGAAAGCGCAGTGCCTCCGCCCCTGGTCGAGCGCTCCCGGCCGGGACGATCACCGTTCCCAAACTCTCCAAGAGTGGACCTGAGAGCAGATCGGCGGCCACGGCCGGCGCAGCCTCGGCCAGCACGCCGATCGCCGGTACGAGGCCGACCCGGTCGCGCAACAGATGGCTTACGCCGGTTGGCTGAAGACCATCCAGCGCTATCATCACAGCCTGGGAGGGGGTGGGCGCCTCGCGCAGGACTCCTCCCCCAAGCACGATGGTCTCGAAGGGAGGTAAGAGTCGTGAGCCGGCCGCAGTCAGGCCGTCGCCGGCGAAGAGGGCGAGGCCAGCCTGGGCCAGCGTCAGGCGGAGCGCTTCGCGCGCTGCCGCCTGGAGAAGCGCGAGGTGCTCTGGTGATTGCGGGCGTACGGATGGGCGGAGCTGATACGTCGCGAGCGCGTCCACCAGCGCAGCCGGATGTCTGCCCGCGGTCTCACCCTCACGGTTGCCTGCGACCCAGCCGAAGAGATCGAGGGGGGTGCGGTGAGCAAGAAGCTGGTCCAAACCAGTGCCGGTGCCGAGATCGGTTCGGACGACTGTCTGGGCTGCGCGCGGTCCCGAGGCCGCCACGAGCACCGTGTTCGCCGCCCCCACATCCACACTCAATACTCGCCGGCCACTTTGCCGGGCCAGGAAGCGGACCACCCGCGACAGCGCTTCGATGGTCGGCAAGATTGGCGCGCGAGTCCAACCCTTGACCGTACCGAGTCCAGGGACACGCGCCAGGCGCCGATCGCGAAAGAGGTCCTCAAGGACAGCCTGGGCGGCGTCGATTTGGGTAAGTGAACTGGCAGGCCGTACGTTTCCGGCAATCCGATACTCGACCACACTCGATAGAAGGGCGCCGACCCGGTCGGCCGCCGCCGCATTCCCCGCGAAAATCACTACCGGGCGCTCGGCCGCAGGCAGGGCTTCGGA
>DOUV01000069.1 GCA_003520455.1 Chloroflexota bacterium
CCAATTCGCCAACAGTGTCATATAAACACATTATCTCAAACCTGAAGTCTGAAACGTGAAGACGAATTTATGTTTCAGACTTCAGGTGCTCACCCCCGCGCACCCAAAGCCGCCATCAGCTTGATGCGTGCTTTCGGCCCGTTGAGTTCGCCAGCGAAGATGACACCGGCCTCCTCCAGGTCCCGATAGGCTCCCGGATAGCCGTAGCGATCCACCGTGCGCCCGGCGCCGGTCCGGCTGGTAACAACCACGGCGATCCCGGCGGCAACGGCCGCTTTGATCGGCACGACCCACCAGGGTGGCACGCGCCCCCCGCCGAGTGTCTCAATCACGACCCCACGTACCCGCCGCTCGATCAGGTAGCGCAGGATAGATTCGTTGGCGCCGACCGTTAGCACGATAAGGTGCACGTTGGGCTCGATCTGGCGAACTGGGAAGACCTCACGCTTGATATCCCACCCCCACTGGATCTCATCGGTGTAGACCCGTCCCATCGGCCCCCACCCGGGCGATTGAAAAGCAGCGGGGCTGCTCGTGTGAGCCTTGGTTGCGTAGCGCGCGGCGTGAATCTCATCGTTCATCACGATCATTGTGCCCCGTTCGCTGGCGTTGGGATCGAAGGCAACGCGAATAGCCGCCAGGAGGTTAGCGCGCCCATCGTAGCCCGGCTCACCGGCCGTGCGCATTGCACCGGTCAATACAATCGGCCGCGATACCGGCACCGTCAGATCAAGGAGATAGGCAGTCTCTTCCATCGTATCCGTGCCATGCGTGACCACCACGCCGCGCACGTAGAGTCGCTCGAGCCGGTCCACAACTGTCTTTTGGAGATTCCACAGCTGGTCAACGGTGAGATGCGCGCTCGGAAGATTGCTGAACTCCTCAACCTCGATATCGCCAAGTGCCGCGACGTCGGAGGGCAGGTCGCGCACCAGCCCCTTCCCGGCGATGGCCGGAACGGCGCCCTCGCCCTCATCCCGCATGGCGATGGTACCGCCGGTCGTAATCACAACAACCTTGTCGCGTGCCATAGCATTACTCTCCTCGTGGGCTCCTCGCTCGAGTTTGCCGTGGGCTGAACTCTACCGCACGCCACCCGCTCGCGCAAGTCCAGGGAGGAGGGCCGCGCGAACGAAACTGAGACCGTTCTGATCTTGGTGGCGACCTCCGGTGATAGCCGAAAGGCTGGGGCCCGCGGCGTTCGAGCGGCGCTCGCGAGCGTGAGCAAGCCGGCCGTTCATCCCGTGCCGTCCGGTGGGCCCGCAGGTTCATCCTGTCGCGCCGTCAACTCGGACCCGGTTCGATCGCTCTGGCTTCATCGCGCTCGCGAGCGCCGCTATATCCTCCTGACCCTGTGGACCGCCCGTTAAAACCGCCCGCAGCATCTGTTTGGCCTCGAACGCGGACCCGCGTTCGAGGCCAAACAGATGCCCACTTCGGTTGAGCTCCTCCTCAACCATCTCCCCCAGCCCTTGATTCCCGTTAATGCTTTGCCTGGCGGATGGCCTCGTCCAGGGCCAGGGAGATAACGTCGCTCACGCCGCCCTCGCTCTGACTGATGCCGTAAATGGCATCGGCGGCTTCGATGGTGCCGCGGTTGTGCGTGATCACGATGAATTGAGTCTCCCGCGCCAGCTCCACCAGCATGTCGCGGAAGCGCCCGACGTTGGCCTCGTCCAGCATAGCGTCCACCTCGTCGAGCACGCAAAAGGGGGCCGGGCTCACCTTCAGGATGGCGAAGATCAGCGCCGCGGCGGTCAAGGCCCGTTCGCCGCCACTCAACAGAACGATGCTCTGAGGGCGTTTCCCCGGTGGCCGGGCGACGATCTCAACCCCCGTGATGTTGATGTCCTCGGGATTCGTCAGCTCCAGGTAGGCCTTGCCGCCATCGAAGAGACGCGTGAAATACTCTTGGAAGGCCGTGTTGACTGCGTCGAAGGTCTCGCGAAAGCGCTGGCGCATGACCTGGTCCAGTTCGCCGACCACCTGCTTCAGATCGCTGCTGGCCCGCTCCAGGTCGGCCGACTGCTCGGTCAGGAAGTGGTAACGCGACTCCAGCTCACGATACTCGGCTGGCGCATCCGGGTTGATGGCGCCGATTTGGCCGAGGCGGCGGCGCACGCGGCGCACATCCTCCTCCAGTCCCTCCCTGAGCACCGGTACCTTAGGCAGCGTCGTCACCAACTCGTCAATCGGCAGAACCCTCTGGTGGGGCAACTCAGCGCTGAGCTCGTCCATCTCGACCACGCCCAGGTCCGCCTCGATTTGGTCGCGGAGATGGGCAATCCGATCTTCGGCTGCCTGGAGCGCCAGTTGGGCTGTATGAGCCATTTCCTCGCGTTCGTGGCGCTTTCTACGGGCTGCCGCGAAGTGCTCCTCAAGCTGGACCTCCAATTCCTCAGCCCCCTGGCGCTCGCGCTCGAGCGGGGCCAGCCGCTGCTGGAGGTCGGTAAGCGCGGCTTCGGCCTGAGCTGCCTCTGCGACCAGCACGGCATCGCTCTCTGCCAGGGTGGCGCGTTCGCCCTCCAACGCCGCCAACTGGTGCTCTTTGGCCGCTCGACGCTGGCTCAGCCGCTGCACAGTCTCGGCCTGCTCGCACTGGCGCCGCCGCCAGCCGCCCAGTTGCTCGTCGGTCACGGCGATCGCGGTTCGCGCTTGCACCACCGCCTCCCGGAGCGCCCCAGGGTGAGCTGCGTCCAGGGTCGTCTCAGCCTGCCGAACGGCAGCATCGGCCGCCGAGCCCTGCTCACCCAGCGCGGC
>DOUV01000729.1 GCA_003520455.1 Chloroflexota bacterium
GGCCGCGGCCCAACCCACAACAGCGCCAGCAGCAACCAGCGGGGCCGCCGCGGCCCAACCCACGACAGCCGCCCCAGCCGGCAAGAAAGTGAAGATCCGCCTGGCAAGCTGGGTCGGTGTGGATGAGGGCAAAGAGCTGCAGAGCGTAATCGACAAGGTGAACGCTCAGGCAACTGACTTCGAGATTGTTTCCGAGCCCTCGCCCCAGGATTACTACACCAAACTCCAGACCGCGGTTGCCGGTGGCGCCGGCCCCGATCTGTTCTGGCTCTCGCAGGAGTATATCGCCGGCTACGCCGCGCGCGGCGCCATCATGGATATCACCGACAGGCTCAAGAACGACCAGTCCCCCGCCGCCCAGGTCGATGACTACTTCCCCGACGTCTTCCAGACGGTGAGGTACCAGGATCGCATTTACGGCTTGCCCTGGATCGCCCAGCCGGTCATCCTCTACTACAACCCCGACCTCTTCAAGGCAGCCGGTGTGGACGAGCCGACCGAAGACTGGACCTGGGACGATTTCAAGACTGCTGCGGCCAAGCTGACGGACCCCCAGAAGGGCGTCTATGGCACGGCCTTCAACGGCTGGCCGCCGATCCACATGTTCATCTGGCAGGCGGGAGGCGAGGTCATCAGCGAGGATCTGAAGAGCTGTCCGATCGATACGCCGGAGGCGATCAAGGGCGAGGAGTTCTACGCGGACATCATCTACAACGAGAAGTACGCCCCGAGCGAGGCGACCATCGCCGAGCAAGGCTTTGGCGAGATGGCCAAGGCCGGCAAGGTCGCCATGTTCTACGGCGGCGCGGCCGACGATCTCGACTATGCTCACAAGAAGGACCCGAAGAACGCGGTCATGAAGGCGGCTCTGGTGCCCAAGGGTCCGGCCGGCCGGACCACCTTTGCCTGGACAGCGGCGACGGTAATCAACGCCGCGACCCCGAACCCCGACCAGGCCTACAAAGCGTTGGTCGCGCTGACCGACGGCATCCATCACTGGAAGATCATGGCGCCGCGCAAGTCGCTCGCGAACAAGGAGACCATCGTCGCCAGCGTCCCCGACAAAGCCGATTCGGCCGATGTGATTGTGAAGGCGGCCCAGGACATGCGCTCCTTCCGGATCATCCCGCGCCACCAGGAGTGGGACGACACCTTCTGGAAGGAATTCCAGGACCCGCTCTTCCACGACAAGGGTACGGCCACCGACCTGGCGAAGGCGGCCCGCCCCAAACTCGAGGCCTTGCTGCCCAAGTAGTCGTCTCACCTCCCCGCGGGCGCGTCACAAACTCGTCGCGCCCGCGGGGAGGATTCATCGGTTGCGCTTGATGGCCGGAGGCCACTGTCGACCTCCAGCACAATGAGGAGGCGCTCGATGGTTGAATGGTATACTCGCCCCCTCCTGCACTACTTGCTCGTGGGTGGTAGTCTCGCCATCATCATGTTCCTGATCTACAAGGGCCTGCTCCGCGCGGGGGTCAATCGGGAAGCCGCGACGGGCTACGCCCTCATCTCACCGTGGTTCCTCGGTTTCCTGCTCTGGAACCTCTACCCATTTCTGGCGTCGCTCTACTTCAGTCTGACCACATACAACCTCTTCCAGGCGCCTCAATGGGTCGGGCCACAGAATTACATCACCATGTTCACGCAGGACCCCACCTTCTGGCCCTCGGTGAAGTTGACCCTGCTCTACGGTCTCTTCAGCGTCCCACTTGGGCTCATCGGTGCCGTCGCCGTGGCGCTCTTGCTCAACCAGAACGTGCGCGGGGTCGGAATCTGGCGCACCATCTACTACCTGCCCGCCGTTCTCCCCGCCTTTGCCACCGCACTCCTCTGGCGCCTGCTGTTCGCTCCCACCCGGAATGGGTTGATCAATGCGGTGACCCAACCGATCTGGGATCTCTTTCGGGAGAGCGCGCCGGCCTGGTTCATCGAGCCGACGCTGACGATGACGCTGGTCCCCTTCATCATCATGTCCCTCTGGGGTGTCTTCGGCGCCAACACGGTGATTCTGCTGGCCGGGCTCAAAAACATCCCCAGGCAACTCTACGAGGCGGCCTCAATCGACGGAGCCAACAATTGGGATAAATTCTGGAACATTACGATCCCGCAGCTCAGCCCCACGATTTTCTACACGCTTGTCATCGGAATCATCGGTGCGGTCCAGGTCTTCGATGCACCCCTCTTTATCGGGAGACTCCCGGCCTCGCTGGGCAATTTTCTCAACGTCTATCTCTACACGCAGGCCTTCAATTTTCTCAAGATGGGCTATGGTTCGGCCATCGCCTGGTTCACATTCGCCCTGATCCTGGTCCTGACAATTCTGGTCTTTCGCTCCTCCGAGGCCTGGGTCTTTTACGAGTCCGAAGTGAAGGGAGAGGGAGGGTAGACCATGGCAACCACGGAATCCGGACGAGTTCTGGTCGGCAAGCGCGCGCAGGAGAGCGCCACGGGCAGGCGAAATGACCTGGTCCGGTGGTTCGTCTACTTGCTCCTGCTCATCGGCACTGCTTTCGCGCTCTTTCCGTTCTTCTGGATGCTTTCGACGTCGTTGAAGACCCAGGAAGCTCTGTTCCGCTACCCGCCGCAGTGGCTTCCCGAACCCACTGTCTGGCGCAACTACATTACTGCCTGGCAGATCCTGCCCTTCACTCATATGCTGTTCAACACGGTCTTCGTGACGGTGCTGGCCATGTTTGCCGAAATCGCGAGCGCCGCGCTGGTGGCCTATGGGTTCGCCCGCTTCCGCTTCCCGGGGCGAAACGTGCTCTTCATGCTCATGCTGAGCACGATGATGTTGCCCTGGATTGTCACGTTGATCCCTGTCTTCGTCATCTGGCGAAAGTTGGACCTGGTGAACACCTATGATCCACTGGTCCTCGGTGCCTGGTTCGCCTGGGGCCCAGCTTACATCTTCCTCCTGCGCCAGTTCTTTCTGACGATCCCGCGTGAGATCGAGGAAGCCGCCATCATCGATGGGGCGAACACCATCCAGATCCTCTTCAGCGTCATGCTTCCACTCGTCAAGCCGGCATTGTTGGCGATCGCGGTGATGTCGTTCCAGGGCAACTGGAACAACTTTAAGTCCCCGCTGATCTATCTGAATAATCCGATCGAGAAGTATACGATGTCGCTGGGGCTCTTCTTCTTCCAGGGAACCTTCAATGTGGGTGGGGGCGAGGCCCCGAAGTGGCATCTCATGATGGCGATGACGACGGTGATGATCATTCCGATCCTGATCCTCTTCTTCCTGGCCCAACGCTACTTCATCGAGGGGCTCACGGTTGGGGGTGTCAAGGGGTAGGGTCGCAAACGGAGCAGGGAGCAGAATGTTTTTGCTTTACCCGCGACAACGCGGAAACCCTGTCCGAGCAGGGTGCCAGCCTGCTCTTCATGCGGCGCAACACCGGTGGATGGATCGAGAACCGAATGCTTGACTGGCGGATCGAGGAGCACGACGACTTCCCCGCTGGCACCGAGAGGGATACCCCAGACGTGCGCACGTCCGGGTGGCACCCGCTCTGGCGCCACCTGGTGCTGGTCACCCTGCTGCTCCTGGTGGTCGGCGCGGGCTGGCTGGGGGGTCGCCTCTGGCGGGCGCAGGTCGCCATGCGGCGCGATCTGGACGCGGTACTCCGAACTGAGGTGGCCGCCGGGCGAGCCGGGGACCGCGACCTGTACGCCACAACCCTCGATCCGGCCCTCGACGCAGACATCCGCGCCGCGTGGACCGAGTCCCTGATGGCGCGGGTCCCGACCGTCTCCCTCCAGCTTGAACGTGCCACAGACCCCGTTCTGGACGCCGGCCTGGTGCGCGCCGAGGTTCTGGTGGCTGTGACCCTGCCCGATGGTGAGGGTGTCAGCACCCGCCAACCCCGCTTTTACCGTTCGGGGCCGGATGGCCTGCAGCGCACCCAGCCCGGCGCGCGCTTCTGGGGGCTGCCCCAGCACCGGCTGACGCGCTTCTTTGAAATCACCTACCGTGCCCCCGACCGCGATTCGGTTGCGGCGCTGGCGCACGACCTTGACGACCGCTACGCCGCGACCTACCGCCACCTGCTTGGTCAACCACCGACCGAAGGAGCACCCCGCCTGCTACTCCAGGTTCTCCCCGCCGACGCCCTGACACCGGCCCAGCGTGCTCGTTCACCGCTGGTCGTCGCCTCGCCGAGCCTGGCGCCACGGCCGACCAGCCTGACGCCGCGCGAGTGGCTACGCTCGCAGGTGGCCACTCAGGTCGTCGTCATGCTCATCAGTCGTGCCAGCAAGGTCCCGCCGCCTGGGAGCGGGTGGGGCGTGCTCGTCGAGGGCGTTCGCGCCTGGGAGGTCGACCAGTGGCTCGACAGGCGAACGCCGGAGACCACGAGCGAGGCCGCAATCTTGCGCGACGCGCTGAGCTCCGGCCGGCTCTTGCCCCTCTGGCAGATCGAGAGCCCGTTGTTCATCGTCGATCCGGCCCTGGCGCGCCTCGCCCGCGCCGAGGGCTACAGTCTCGCCGCCTAC
>DOUV01000623.1 GCA_003520455.1 Chloroflexota bacterium
ACGGCTACATGCAGATCACCGACCGCTCCAAAGACGTGATCAAGAGCGGCGGCGAGTGGATCTCGAGCATGGATCTCGAAAACGCCATCATGGCGCACCCCGGGATACTCGAGGCGGCGGTCGTGGCGGTGCCGCACAGCAAGTGGCAGGAGCGCCCGCTGGCGGTGGTCGTCCTGCGTCCCGGCCAGTCCCTGACCCGTGAGGAACTGCTCGACTTCTTGCGGCCCACCATCGCTTCCTGGGCGCTGCCCGACGACGTCGTCTTCGTCGAGTCGCTGCCGAAGACCAGCGTCGGCAAGTTCGACAAGAAGGTGCTGCGCAACCAGTTCCGGGAGTATCGGCTGCCGACGGAGTCTGGGGCTTGATCCGTTCGGCACGAACGAGAGACGGCTGGCGCGGCGCGCCGCGATGCGCGGCTTCGACGGTCGAGGGATGAGGTGGTGCATCATTGGCCATGAATCGCCCGAATGGGTGTGCCGCGCCAATTGACACCCGTTCGTACCCTATGCTATACTCCCGACCGCTATGGATATCTGCTCCTTTTACCCGCGCCGCCCTCGTTACGCACCAGGCCTTGTGTCTGGGTAGGTGCGCTTGCGGCGGCGAAATCTACGGATGGAGTGCCCAGGCGGCCCTCCGGACGCAAGGTCCGGAGGGCCGTTTTCTGTACTGTTGAGAATCTCTTCCTCCCACTCGTGTCCCTCTGCCTGGAGATGGGCAGGGGCTCGGTGAGCGGAAACTGCGGAGGGTAGGCGATGATCCGCGCAGGTGTTTTGGGAGCGACCGGCTACACCGGCTTCGAGACGATCAAGATTCTGGCACGCCACCCGGCGATCGAGCTGGCGTTCGCCACGGCCCGCAGCGATGCCGGCAAACACCTGGGCGACCTGTTCGCCACGCCGCTCGACCTGCTGCTGCGACCGGTTGAGGAGGTGGATCTGGGCGCGGCGGATCTGCTCTTCCTCTGCCTGCCGCATGGCGCCGCTCAGGAGTATGCCGCGGCGGGGCTCGAGGCGGGCTGCAGGGTGGTGGACCTCTCGGCCGATTTTCGCCTGCACGATCCGGCCGACTTTCAGCGCTGGTATAAGGAGGAGCACCGCCGCCCGGCGCTCTTGGCCGAGGCCGTCTACGGTTTGACCGAGTGGCGGCGTGCCGAGGTTCGCCGCGCCCGCCTGGTGGCAAACCCGGGCTGCTATCCCACCAGCATCCTGCTGGCGCTGGCGCCCTTGCTGCAGGCCGGTCTGCTCGGCGATGGGCCGATCATCGCCGACAGCAAGAGCGGCGTGAGCGGCGCCGGGCGGGCGGCGAAGGTTGGCTCGCTCTTTGCCGAGGTCAGCGAGAACTTCAAGCCCTACAACATCGGCCACGGCCACCGGCACATCGCCGAGATCGAGCAGGAGATGAGCCGCTTGAGCCGTGGCGCCACCCGCCGGCTGATCTTCTCGCCCCACCTGCTGCCGGTCATCCGCGGCATTCTCAGCACAGTCTACGTCCCGCTCCCCGACGGCTGGAACGAAGCCCAACTGTGGGCGCTCTACGCCGAGGCCTACGCCGACGAGCCCTTCATCTGGCTGCTCCCGGCCGGACAGACCGCCTCGCTCGCTCACACCGTGAACACCAACCGTTGTGCCATCAGCCTCCACCCCGTGCCGGAGCTGAACCAACTCATCATCGTCAGCAGCCTCGACAATCTCGTCAAGGGCGCCGCCGGGCAGGCCGTGCAGAACTGCAACGTGATGTTCGGCCTTGAGGAGACCCTGGGCTTATGAGCACCGTCATCAAGGTCGGCGGCAACGAGCTCGACGATCCGGCCTTCCTGGCCGGCCTGACGCGTGTCCTCACTCGTATGCCGGAGCGGCCGGTCATCATCCACGGCGGCGGTAAGGAGCTGACCGCGCTGCAGAAGCGCCTGGGTCTGGAGGCGCGCTTCGTCGATGGCCTGCGGGTGACCGACGAGGAGAGCCTGGCGGTCGCCGAGATGGTGCTGCGCGGGCGGGCCAATCTTCGCCTGGTCAGCACTCTCTGCAGCGCCAGGATTCCGGCGCTGGGTCTGAGCGGTGTGGACGCCGGCCTGATCACGGTCGAGAAGCTCGTGCACCCCTCGGGTGATCTGGGTTACGTCGGCCGTCCCATGGCGGTGGCCGCGGAGCGCTTGCGCACCTTGCTGGCCGCCGGCTTCTTGCCGGTGCTGGCGCCCATCTCGCTCGGCGCGGACGGGCACACCTACAACGTCAATGCCGATCAAGTCGCCGCCGCCGTGGCGACCGCCCTCGACGCGAACCGGTTGATTTTCCTGACGAATGTACCGGGTGTGTTGCTCGCCGGCCGGCGCTCTCCCCGGCTCACGGCAAGCGAGGTCGAGGTCCGCATCGCCGATGGGGCCATCAGCGGCGGGATGGTGCCCAAGGTCCGCGCGGCCCTGGCGGCGCTGGAGCGCGGCGTGCGCCGCGCGATCATCACCGACCTGGCGGGCCTCGAAACTCTGGCCGGCGGCGGCGAGGCCGG
>DOUV01000050.1 GCA_003520455.1 Chloroflexota bacterium
CCTGGCCGATCTCCTGAGCGGCCGGTCGCCATTCCATGGGCGCTTCGTCCAGACTGCCTGGCCAGAGGCTCACTCTTGTTGACCTACCCTTGAAAGGGGGCTGGGGGGGGAAGCGAGGATTTGCGCCAGCACGCTCCCGGGTTCTGCAAGAGACGCCGGGGGTAAGGAACAGGATCCGATGCAAGGACGGACCTCACGTCGTCTGAGTCGGGGGAATGTCTCCGCGAACTGCATATAAGAAATGCAGCCCATCGAGAATGACGATACCCGGGTAGGAGTCACCCAAGGCGGCGAAGTGAGGATCATAGGTGACAATATGAGTGGCGCCACCCACTACAGCACAGGCAATCACGTGATCATCGTCCGGGTCAGCCAGGATTACGGCCTTAACCTCAGACAGAGGGACCACGACTGGCACACTACGCCTGATCAGCTCTGCCAGGAATTCAGCCGTTTTGCCAGGATCGGCCTTGCGAGCGACAAGCTTCTCAGCGTACTCCTCCAGGAGAGCGGCCGAGTAAAGTAAGTCGAATTCACCGGCCAGCCAACACCGGATCAACTCCGCCGTCGGACTGGCTGGATTACGGGCCTTGATGGCTGCGATGATGACGTTGGTGTCAAATACGGCCCGTAAGCGTGCCGGCTTAATCATCCAGAGCTGCTTCGGCCTCGTCGAGGATGGTCGTGCCGTCGGCAATTGCCTCAGCCCGCAGCGCTTCCAGAGTTGCCAGCAAGTGGCGCCGGTGATCCACTTCCGGGATGGTATCTGGCTTACCAGCCAACTTCTCTGCCAACGCCAGCACTTTGATCACGACTTCGGGCCGTGGACGGGTGAGCCGGGCACGAAGCCGAGCGAGATCGGCGTCGGTAACACCCTCGGCCTGCAAGCGCTGGTCAAGGTCCAGAGGGGCTGATACAGGGATGATGATCAACCCGCCGTTGCTGGGGCGCACCACTACATCGCTGTTGGGTGTGAGCCCCGCCTCAGCAAGTAGTTCTTCCGGCAAATGGAGCACACCGGCCTGGAGAGTTAGAGTACGCTCCATCAGAGTACCTCGTCACATGACATCCGGATTCGTCAGAGTAGGAACGAATCTGTACTTCGACACAAGACAGATGAGATCAGGCAAGCCGGGTCTCCCGTGCCAGTTGTGCTTCGGTCAGCCGAAACGTGTCCACGCCGTAATCGACCAGGCGCGCCAGAAAGACCACCCGGGGCACGCCGGCCAATCGCGCGGCAGCACCAGATGAGAGTTGCCCCATCTCAAAGAACTTCACTGCGGCTGCCATGCGCACAGCGTCACCGGCCTCGTCTACAGGAACCCTGAGTCCTAACACGGCTTCCCTTGGAATCTCCAAGACAACGTCGCTCATATCACCCTCTCATCGGAATGACAATTTCGGCTTTGGGATTGCCCTTCCTTCAGCTTGGAACGCTGGTGCTCTCCAGATGGTATTCCTCGTATTGTAGAGCCTGAACAGCCGAGGGGCAAACGGACCTGGCGTTGGGAATTGAGAGTCGCTGATGAACGTGATGCCGTGAATCCTGGCGGTCCCCGTTCTGAATTCGAAGCTGCCCAGCGTCAGCGTCCGGGCATTGCAGGTTCACGGCACCATTCGTCGATCCCACCGATGCGTGGGCTGCGCTGGCGACGGCGTCGTGGGCAAGGATTTCCGATGGGACGTCCTGGATGGAGGCGTAGCCGCCGGTGATGGCATCGACCGTGCGTTGGTCGACCCTTCGACAGGCTCAGGGCAGGCTATGCCGGTGACGCGGAGGCCGGTGCGGGCGAAGGCGACGGCCAGCGGGAGCCCGACGGAGCCCAGGCCGATGATGACGACGCGCACCTCGCGGTGGGCGATACGGGTTACAAGAGCGGTTGCAGGTTGCAGGTTGGAAGGTCGTAGATCCCCAGCGTGAGCGTCCGGGGATTGAAGGTTGGGTGTCATGGTGGTCGATTTCGCATTGGTGCGTTGGTTGTTGATCGTTAGTCTTGAACGGATGTTATGAATGCTGACGACGTGATCCAAGTATGACCGGAATTGCTCGCTCGCCTGGCAGTCAGAAACCTTCACCCTTCGCCCTGAGGGGCGCCCCCGGGGTAAGGGGTACCCCTCAAGGCAGGGGCTTCCCCGGCAGGGGACAACCTGGAACCTGCAACCAGGCTTAACCGAACCGGCTTGACCCTCGATTGACGGCGGATTACAATCTTTGGAATAGGATGGAGGTGGCGGAATGGTGACGCTCAACGAGATCATTCAGGACATTCACGGACTCGAAGCGGAACTGGCCCAACTGGAAAGGCGGTATGGACTTCTGTCGGCCGATTTTTACCATCTGTACCAAGCTGGCGAATTAGAGCAAAGTCGCGATTTCATCCAATGGGTTGGCTACTACGAGGCCAGACTAGCGCGCGAGGCCCGCTATCGCGAGATGATGTACGAATATCTGCGCGAACTACGCCAGCGAGCGGGTCTTGGTGCGTTGCACCTCATCGCGGAGCCAACGGGAGGGTCGTAGTGCCCATTGGGGATTTTCAGGCGTATGGCAAACTTGTCTACTCGCTCCAGGAACGTTTCCCGAGCATCCGGCACTCCACCCTGGTCCTGGCGAGTATCGGCCCCACGCTGGGAAAACTCGAGGGCCAGATCACCTTTGAGGATGATGTGGTTCTGGATGTTTGGGAACTCCTTGACTTTGAGCTTGGCCTGATTCGGAAGTACAGCTACGAGATCTATCGGGCTGGCGAAAAAATCGCCTGGTACGATCCATTTGAGCATCCCCATATTCCCGAGTTGGCCAGGACCTATCCTCACCACAAACATGTTCCCCTGACATCAAGTCCAATCGTATTCCGGCCCCTGGGATCAGCTTCGAACAACCGAACCTCCCGACGCTGATTGAGGAGATCGAGCGCGACGTTCTTGGGCCTTGATTGGCACCGGTATAATGGGATTCGGCCAATGGAAGCCCATCGGTGCCTGAGGCAATGCCGACCGGTTGCAGGTCGAAGCTGCCCAGCGTCAGCGTCCGGGCATTGCAGGGTCACGGCACCATTCGTTGATCTCGTCGATGCCTGAGCCCGGGGGGTGACGCTGAACCGGGCGAGGACGGCCGATGGGTCGTCCTGGATGGAGGCGTGACCGTGGTTAATGGCGTCGATCTTGCGCTGGTCGGCGTCGATGCCGGTGCCTGCCCTGAGCGAAGTCGAAGATCCCCAGGCGAAGCCGTCGGGGACAAATGTGACGCGGAAGCCGGCATCAACTCACTGCGGTGCGCGCGCTCTGCCGTTGTTGTTTCTGCCGTAAAAATTCGGCAAAATCCACGACTTCCTCGAGCAGCTCCTGGGAGAGCTCATCTGCAACGCTGAGCAACTGTACTCGTGCCCCCACTGTCTCCGAGGCCGGTTTCACCAATCGGAGTTGGTGGGGGTAAATAGTCTCCACGCCCAGTGTTTCCATAAAAGCTTCAGGATCATCCCGGTCGCTGGAGACAAAGGTTCCCTGAGCATCCGGTTTTACCCACTCGCCAAATAACTCCACCAGGTAGGCTTCCCCATCGTCGAGCACCTCAACAACTGTGCCCGGTGTTCCCTCCGGTGCGACCCCACCATCGGAAAGAGGAATTGCTTCGCGAAGCTTGACTGAATCAAACAACTGGAAAGGAGTCATGGTTTATTTCTTGCTTCTCTCCGGATACGCCGTTACAAACCTGGCAACATCCTCATTGGGGCGCACAATCCAGATTGTCCGAATCTGCCGCGCCAAACCGGTTGGGCCAGTGATGGAAACAACAGCCTTATAGCGCTCACCGTAAGCATCCTGCCCCTGAGATTGCAATAACTCCATTGACATCTCAGCCAGCAACGCCTCTCGAAGTGTCTCCGGTGACCGAAAGCCCATGATGTGCCACCAGAATGTACGCTTGTCGCCCCCCTCTCCTGGCTCAGTCGAGTAACTGAGTAGATATTCTGCCTTTGCCAGGGGAAACTCCAAACGACTTATGCCCATTATAGCCTAATCTTGGTCTCTACCAGGATCGTACTCTATTTTCACGCTGAGTCCCTCCGTGGAAAGCCCGTTCCGTATCGAGCTTTCACCGTCAACACGATCACGCCCTAATCCTCGCTCGTCTTGTAGTATACCCTGATTTCTTTCTTGTCGTAAAACTGCCCTTCCCATTCCGCCCCGTAGGGGAATACCTTCATTGACCCGCCGTTTAAGACGTGTCGCGTGTCCACGATGAGTCTGGCCTGCCGGGAAAGAGTCGCCCAGGCATAGGCGGTGTGATCCGTGGCAATGACCACGCAATCAGCCTCCCGCCAGGCGCTCTCCAGGTCAGCGACGGTGGTCATCGCGAGGCCATCGTGGTGGAAGCAGGGCCCGTGGGGATCGTGATAGCTCACTCGCGCCCCCTTGGCACGCAGCAACTCGATGATATCCAGCGCCGGCGACTCCCGCACGTCGTCGATGTCCTTCTTGTAGGCCACCCCAGCACCAGCACCCGGCTGCCCCGCAGGGGCTTGCCGGCCTCGTTCAGCGCGTCCTGTACCTTCTCGACCCAGTAGCGCGACATCCCGGTGTTGATCTCCCCCGCCAACTGGATGAAGCGGGCATTGTAGTTCAGCGTCTTGAGCTTCCAGGAGAGATAGTGCGGATCGAGGGGGATGCAATGCCCGCCCACCCCGGGGCCGGGGGTGAACTTCATGAACCCATAGGGCTTCGTCGCCGCGGCCTCGATCACCTCCCACACCTCGACCCCCAGCTTGTCGGCCATGATGGCGATCTCGTTCACCTGGCGATATTGACCGCCCGGAAGGTATTCTCCAGCAGCTTGACCATCTCGGCGGCCTGGGTGGCCGAGACCGGCACCACCCGCGCGATTGCCTGGCGGTCGAGCGCCGTCGCTACCTCCAGGCAGGCCGGTGTGACGCCGCCGACCACCTTCGGGGTGTTCTCCACGGTGTCATCCGCGCGGCTGGGGTCGATGCGCTCCGGCGAGAAGGCCAGGAAGAAGTCCTGGCCCACCGCGAAGGGCTGCCCGTCCGCTCTCTGCGAGAGCATGGGGAGGAGCAGCTCCTCCGTCGTCCCGAGGGAGGTGGTCGACTCCAGCACCACCAGCATCCCCCGGTGCAGGGACTGCGCCATCGCCTCACCGGCCGCGATCAAGGTGCGCACGTCGGGGTCGCGGGTCTTGTTCAAGGGCGTGGGCACGCAGATGTCACATGTAAGGTTGCAGGTTGGAAGGTTGCAGGTTACCGGCGCCATTCGTTGATCCCGCCGGTGCATGGGCCTGGGTGGCTATGGTGTATTGGGCGAGGAGTGCCGATGGGATGTCCCGGATGGAGGATTCGCCGCAGGTGATGGCGTCGACCTTGCGCCGGTCGGCGTCGATGCCGGTGCCTGCACTGAGCGCAGTCGAACGTGACGCGGAAGCCGGCGCGGACGAAGGCGACGGCCAACGGTAGGCCGACGGAGCCCCCGCCGATGATGGCGATGCGCGCCTCGCGGTGGGCAATCTTGGTGAGCAGCGTGGGTGGTGGCATAGTGTTCATCTCAGCAACAAATCGTGAAGCCGGGCGATGATCTCCGTAACCGTCGTCGGATCAACCGCCACGTGATCAGTGGGGTTTTCTATCGGGTGGACATGCCACCCACGCCGGTTGTCGAAGTCAAGGCCCCAGATTCGCTGTTGGGCTTCGATGAGTGCAAAAGCCATGGTACCGCTAACTTCGTTGAAGTAGAAGCGTAGGAAGCGATCCTCATGGATGGAAGCGTAGCCGTTGGCAACCGGACCCTCTGTTTGTACAGCAACCCGCTCAAAAAGCCCAGTACCGGCAAGTGCATCCAGTAGTTCCTCGACAAACGCTCTCACGTCCATCGAGCTTGTAATGCCTCATAGTGGTGTAAGAGTGTCTCAGCTTGTTCCCATTCCCAGAAATCACGCTCGACCTCGTAGGAATACGCATCCCGCCCCAGCGTCCCGGCTTCACCACGGGCCGCGAACTCTGCAAACGGCATGCCCCATTTCGATTCGAACGCCTGGATCCGCTGTCTCAACAGCCGCACCTTCAGATCGATGTACTCGGAGAGCACCTTCCAGAGCGCCGTCTCGAGGTCGGGTGTTTCGGCGAGCTGGGTCAACAGCGCGCCCAAGCGAGGTGACACCGTGAGAGCCGAACTTGGATACCCCATCATCCTGTCTCCATCCCCAGGAGCACCACCGGTTTCAGTCCACGCGACTCGAATCATGACCGCTGGCGGCTTTGCCTCCTGGATACAGAACAAGCATAGGGATCCTTCCCCACTCCGTCAAACACGCATCCTTCCCCAAGAGAAGGTGATGGTTGCCCCAAATTGACAGGAACAAGAAGAAAGCCAATTCGTGTCAATTCGTGCAATTCGTGGCAAGATTACCATGCGGTCGTCGACACTCTCACTCTGCAAGACTTCGATGAAGCGCAGCCGGCCGTTCACGACGATCAAACGCACCTGGCCGAAGTCGCCGACGCGGGTCAAGGCCCGGTCGATGCGGCCAACGAGGTCGGCGTCCAGGCAGGTCAGTGGTGCTGCCAGGGTGAGCGGCGGTTTGGGTTTGGCGGTTGGGTCAGGCATCAGGGCCTCGATCTGGCTCCAGGAATGCCGGGCAGACAAAAGCACCCTCCGGGATCTTCCACCGCTCCCAAGGTTGCCACGCGCCACTGCTCACTGCTCACTGTTCACTGTTCACTGTTCACTGTTCACTGTTCACTGCTTGCTCGGCCGGCAGGCTCCGCCGTTCCGACATCCTGTCAAGGGCTGGAGGCCGGGAGGGCTACAGGTTACAGGTTGGGTAGTGTCACCCGGTATTC
>DOUV01000049.1:0-937 GCA_003520455.1 Chloroflexota bacterium
CAACCCGCCACCGGCCAGCCGGTGACGCGGGAGCGACTGCGCGCCCTCTTCGAGGACGAACTCAAGGCCCGCCTGGGCGAGGACGACCGCCTGCTGGTCTACTTCGCCGGCCACGGCGTGGCCCTCGACGGCGATGACGGCCCGCGCGGCTACCTGGTGCCCCAGGACGCCCGCCCCGGCGACTCAGCCAGCATGCTGGCCATGACCGATCTGCACACCTGGCTGACCGCGCTGCCCTGCCGCCACATGCTGGCGATCCTGGACTGCTGCTTTGCCGGCGCGTTCCGCTGGGCCGCCACCCGCCACATGGGCGCGCTGCCCGACGTGATCTACAAGGAGCGCTACGACCGCTACCTGCGCTCCCCCGCCTGGCAGGTGCTCACCTCCGCCGCCTACGACCAGAAGGCGCTGGATGTGCTCAACGGCAAGGCCATCGGCGTGCGCGAGAGTGATGGCAAAGGCCACTCCCCTTTTGCCCAAGCCCTGATCGACGCCCTGGAGAAGGGCGAGGCCGACCTGGTGCCCAAGGGCCAGGGGGACGGCGTCATTACCGCCACTGAACTGTACCTGTATCTGCGCCAGCAGGTGGAGGTGCAGGCCGAGGAGCAGGCCAGCCACGAGCAAACCCCCGGTCTCTGGCCGCTGAACAAACACCGCAAGGGCGAGTTCATCTTCCTGGCGCCTGGCCATCCGCTCAACCTGCCGCCCGCGCCCGACCTGACCGAGGAGCTCAATCCCTACCGTGGCCTGAAGTCCTACGACCAACAGCATGCCCCACTCTTCTTCGGCCGCGAGGATGAGATCGTGGAACTAACGGCGCTGGTGGATCAACAGTCCTTCCTGGCCGTCCTGGGCGCGTCGGGGACGGGCAAATCGAGTTTGGTGAAGGCGGGGTTGTTGCCGCGGCTGGTCGGCCCGCCGGAGGCCGAGGCCGTCC
>DOUV01000049.1:1037-6562 GCA_003520455.1 Chloroflexota bacterium
CTGACGATAGCGCGGCCCCACAGGCCCAACAGGCTTTCCACGTTGTAGCCGAACCCGTTCCACGACCTGGCGATGCCCCGCCGGAGGCCGAGGCCGTCCAGCTACCAAGTGCAAGCCCCTCCGGGACTGACGATAGCGCGGCCCCACAGGCCCAACGGGCCTTCCACATCGTAGCCGGGTCCGTTCCACGGCCCGGCGATCCCGGCCTGCCGTATCGTGTCCTCCCGCCCATGCGTCCGACCGACCAACCGGTGCGGGCGTTGGAGGCGCTGCTGCGCGCTGAGCTCGCCCCAGACCCTGCGGGTATTGGAAACCCGCAGGGTCTGGCCGATGGCGACGACGCCCTGGCCCAGGTCATCGCCCGCTGGGCTGAGGGGCATCCCAACGAGCGCCTTGTGCTGACCATCGACCAGTTCGAGGAGCTTGCCACCCTCTGCCGGGATGACGCCGAGCGGGAGCGTTTCCTGCGCCTGCTGGCCTCGGCCGTGGAACAGCAGCCTGCCGCCTTCCGCCTGATCATCACCCTGCGCACCGACTTCGAGCCGCAGTTTACTCAGGAGGGCTCTCCGCTGGCTAACCTCTGGCAATCGGCCCGCCTTGCCGAGCCAACGGCCCGCTACATCGTGCCGCCCATGGACATCGAGGACCTGCGCCAGGTGATCGAAGGGCCGGCCGCGGTGCGGGTGCTCTACTTCGACCCGCCGGAGTTGGTGGACGACCTGATCAAGGAAGTGATCCAGACCCCCGGCGCGCTGCCGTTGCTCTCGTTTACCCTGAGCGAGCTGTACGTCAAGTACGTCCAGAGCGGCCGCGACGACCGGGCGCTGTCGGGCTCTGACTACCAGGCGTTGGGCGGGGTGATTGGCTCGCTGCGCAACCGTGCCACCGAGGAGTACGACGCCCTGCCCGACGACGCGCACCGGGCGACCATGCAGCGCGCCATGCTGCGCATGGTGGCCGTAGAGGGGGGCGAGCTGGCGCGGCGCCGCGTGGCGTTGAGCGAGCTGGACTACCCGACCGCCGAGGAGAACGAGCGGGTCAAGACCGTGCTCGACCGGCTGGTGGAGGCCCGCCTGCTGGTACGCGGCACATCCGACCCTTCGACAGGCTCAGGGCAAGCCCTGAACGGCACGAAAGGCGAAGCCTACGCCGAGCCGGCGCACGATGCGTTGGTGTTGGCCTGGGACAAGCTGCTGCGCTGGAAGAAGGAAGCCGAGGAGTACCTGCCGTTGCAGCGCCGGCTGGCGCAGGCGGCCACGGAGTGGAGCAAGGCAGCGCCGGAAGCCAAAGCGGGCCTGTTGTGGGACGACGATCCTCGCCTGCCGCAGGTGGAGGAGACGCTGTGGCCGACGAATGGCAGGCGAAGTGGTCTGGCAGGGCGTTTTCGTTGGGGCAAGCAGGTGCTAATGCCGAAGACGGGCGCGCCGACAGATACCAAATGGCTGAATTGTACGGAATTGGTCTTTGCGCAAACCAGTGTGCGGGCGCGGGCTAAGTTTTGGCAGCGTAGCCTTGGCCTCGGCCTCATTATCTTATTGATCGCCGGCATCTTGCTGGCATTTGGCTTCAACCAGCAGCAGCAGTCCACCGCCAATGCCAGGGTTGCTGCCACGGAACAGGTGCTGCGCGCCACCAGTGATGCCAATGCAACCGTTGCAGTGGCGAACGAGGCTACGGCCAAAGTGGCCCAGGCGACAGCGGTATTTGAGGCCAGCGTAAGAGGCACAGCCCAAGCCCAGGAAGCTCAGGCGCGGGCTACCGCCGAGTTAGCCCGCGCTACAGCGGTAGCTGCACAGGCGGAAACAGAACAGCTCAAGCGCGGCATTCAGGCTGAACAGCTTGCCGCCGAGGCGCTGAATATCATCAGCGACGAATCCGGCGACGATTCCCTGGCCTTGATCTTGCTTCGCGAAGCAATCCGAACAACTTGGGATACCGATGGGCAAATATCGCAGAACGTCTACTATGCTGCAACCGACCTACTTGGTCATATTCCCTTGGTTCTGAGCTTGCCCGTAGCGCGGCACCCACCAACAGGTGGTTACCCCGCGGAAGAAAGTGTGAATGCACTTGCGTTCAGCCATGATGGAATGCTGCTTGTCACGGCAGGCGAGGATGGCACCGTAAAGGTGTGGGCCACGAATGACTACGGACAGGAGTTGTCCGTTCTATCAGGACACTCAGATTCGGTGGAAGACGTGGCTTTCAGCCCAGACGGCCGATACGTCGTGACCGTCAGCGGAGATGGAAGCATCATAGTGTGGGACGCGACGAGTGAAAGAAAACTGACAACCTTTCGCCGTCCAAAGGATATATACTTGTTCCCTTCCGCCGTTTTCAGCCGTGACGGTCAGCGCATTCTCACCTGGTCTTTGAATGACGCTTTCATTTGGGACTGGCAGGGTGTTCAACCTGCGGTATCTATCCCGGTCCCTGAAGAGGTTGGCCTTTCGGACGCATCATTTAGTCCTGATGGGAGACAGGTGATCACTGCTCGCTCCGATGGCGCAGTGATGGTCTGGGATGCGAAATCCGGCAAACCGGCGCGCGCCCTCACAGGGCACACGTTCGGTGTGAGCGATGCCATCTTCAGTCCCACGGGAGGGCAGATCGCTACGGCGAGCAGAGATGGGCTGGTGCGGATCTTCGAAGCCGACAGTAACGAGGCTCGCTGGGTTTTATACAGCGGCGGGTGCGGAGATAACACTTCTGTATCGTTGGGCGGTTACAGTCAGGATGGGAAGCGTCTTGTCACGACTGCTTGCGATGGCACGGCGCAGGTGTGGGATACCACGAGCGGAGAAAAGGTCTTCGATGTCACCGGGAACTGCTCATATGGTGGTGGAGCCGATTGCTACATCCTGGCAGCATTCAGCGCCGATAGAAGCCGACTGACGACGGTCAGCAAAGACGGAATCATCAAGGTCTCAAACGCGGAAAACGGAGATCCGATTCACACCTGGAGCACTGATCCGCAACGCGTAACCGCCGCCATCGCAAGCCGCGATGGTAAGCGCATTGCGACTGCCAGCGGTAGTGTTATTCGCATCTGGGATGTAGAGTCAGGCGAGGATCCGCGTGTCTTTCCTTGGCACGACGGTCGCGTCATGTATGCTGCATATAGTCCCGACGGACAGAAAATCATGACAGCCGGTGCGGACCAGACCGTGATGCTATGGGACGCGAAAAGCGGTCAGCGATTGTCGGTTCTCGTCGGCCACAAGGACCAGGTTCGGTCCGCGGTTTTCAGCGCTGATGGTAAGCTGATTCTCACAGCGAGTGATGACCGCACGGCAAGGCTATGGAACTCTGACGGAAAGCAGCTTCGTGAGTTCTCCGGCCACGGATGCAATCACGTCGACTGGTGCGGGATCAAGCTGGCGTTCTTCGACAACACCGCCAACCAAATCGTAACGGTCGGCGATGACGAGTTGGGAAAGATCTGGCAAGTGGATGCCACGAAGCCCCTTTATACGCTCGGAGAGGAGCTGATTGGCGGTATTGAGACCCTGGCCATAAGCCGAGACGGCCGCCGAATCGTTACAGGAGGCATTGAAGGTCCTGTACTTTGGGATATGGATACCGGTAAGAAACTGCCAACCGAGTTCTCTAGGTGGGGTTTTGGGGTGATGGCTGTTGCCTTCAACTTCGATGGCAGCCGTATTGTCTCTGGTGATGGCGACGGCACCGTGACCGTCTGGGACGCAGAAAGTGGAGATGACCTCTGGACCAAGAGTCATCGCACCTCGGAATGCAATACGGACTCCTACGAGTGCGCAATCGGACACATACCCCTCGCCGTGGCATTCAGTCCAGATGGCGAGGAGGTTGTGTCAGCCGGCGAGGATGGGATCGTTCAGGTATGGGATTCAGAAACCGGGCAAAACCTTCGAGCTTTTGGCGCGCATAGTGGCCCCATCTATTCCGTTTCTTTCAGTCCTAGCGGAGGTTTCATCCTGACAGCCGGAGATGATGGATCAGCTCGGATCTGGGATGCGACGGGAAGTGGGGAATTGATTGCGCTCACAGGTCACTGCGGTGTAAGCTCCGGATTTTGTCAAGTTTCATCGGCGGCTTACAGTACAGACGGGAAGAACGTGGTGACTGTCGATCAGACTGGCCAGGCTATCTTGTGGGATGCCATCACCGGTGGAAGACAGAAGATCCTGGCCACGGATCTGGGGACAGGGTCTTGGTCGGGCGGCGCGTCTGCTGCGTTTAGCCCAGACGGGAAGAGAATTGTGGCAGTAGGCGACATCGAGTCCTCGATTATCAAAATCGCAGCGCCTGACGCGCCTTTGAGCCTGCCTGTCAACGCTCGCAATGTGAGTCCAGCAAGTTTCAACCAGAGTGGGGCCGTTGTTCTCGCCGCAGAGGATGGCACGCAAGTGTGGGACATCAACGAAGGGAAGAGTCTACTCAAGCTTTCAGCCCCCGAAAATGCCGCTGAACTCGCCATTTTTAGCCACGGCGGTGACCGCATCGTAACCGTTTCTGAAGATCTTGGTCTCGCTATTTGGGATGCAGACAACGGAAGTAAGCTAGGAGCGATCAGGGAGGAAGGGCTTGGATTCATCTGGGCTGCCTTCAATCCATCTGATGATCGGCTTGTAACTGCCATCCGCGGTAAGCCGGCCAGGGTATGGGATGCCAGGGATGGACATGAGCTATTCGCCCTCTCCGCCTTTGTCGAAAGAGCTCAGTTCGATCCTGCTGGTAGGCATATCATGGGCAGCAATGGGCGAGAGGTTTGGGTGTGGGATGCTGAAAGCGGGAGCGAGCAATTCCATTTTGCAAGAGATACGGTGCCCTGGTCGTCTGTGTACAGTCCAGATGGGAACCGCATTCTGTTGGCCAACGACGATGGCTCGGCCTCGACATGGTATGCCAGTGTTGAAGACCTGCTTGCAGAGATCGAGAGTCGTATCACGCGCTGGCCCTCAGTGCTCAGTGACGAGGAGAAGACAAGGTATGGGCTTGTCGATTGAAAGCCGATCAAACAACTGCAACCGCCAAAAACGGTCGCTCGCCCTAACGGATCGCATGTGCGCCAACGGCCGGCCAGATGTTGATCCAGGGGGCGTCCGATGTCACCTTCCTTACCACCTACCCGGTTCAGGCGAGTCGGCCCAGGCCCTTGACGCCGCCAACCACGTGAACAATCGTGCGCAGCCTGGCCATACTCATTGGCATCGACGCCTACGGCGGCGGCATCCCGCGGCTGACAATGGACATCAAGAACGCCGCGGGGCCAGCGCTGACGACTGTTGAGAACGACCCATGACTTACACCGCCTCCCGCAACTTCGACCTCCTCATCGCCCGCGCCGGCCTACGCTACCGGGCGTTCGTGGTGGAGGCGCCTGCCGGCGAGGATAGCGGGGTGAGGTATCTGCTCAAGGTGAACCCATGATCACCAGCCGCCCCATCCTCTTCCTCGCCACCGCCAACGACCGCGACGACCGGGCGCGCTACCTGCGTAACCTGGCCGAGGAGGCGCGGCAGGTGCAGCGGGCGCTGGCCGCC
>DOUV01000048.1 GCA_003520455.1 Chloroflexota bacterium
AGGCCTGGCTGGCCTGTCGCGCCGCAACCCTCTACCGCCGGATGGGCGACCCGGGCCATGCCCACGTCTGGGCCGCGCGCGCCTGGAGGCTCGGTCACGACATTGGCGATCCACGCGCTTTGATCGAGGCGGCGTTGGAGCTGGCCAACCTGGCGCTCGATCGCGACTCGCTGGATGAGGCGCACGAATGGGCCGCGCGCGCCCCCGAGTTTGCGGGCGCCAACGAGTTCGCCCGCTACCGGGGCTCGGTCGCACTCCTGCGGGCTCAGCTTTGGCTGCTGGACGAGCGCCTGGAGGAAGCGACCGGGGCGGCAGGCGAGGCATTGGAGGCCATCCACATGAGTGGTGAGGGGCGCCACCTGGTCACCTGCTATGCCGTGCGCTCCATCATCGCTCTTCGGCGGGGCAACCCACCGGCGGCCATTGAATGGCTCGACCAGGCTCGCCAGGCGCTGCGAGCGCAGATCGAGCACATCCCCAACCTCGCGGAGCGCGACCGGTTTCTGGATGCGGTACCCCTCCGGCGCTGGCTGCATTCCCGCGCCGATCTTGCGCTCCTTGACCGGTCCTGGCGCCACACGCGCTCGCTCTAGCCCACCTCTTGCGGATGAGTGCCTCCATCTCCTCCTGCAGTTCCTCCCGCCGAGACAGCGACGGCACGAGCCAGACGTACCTGGATCTCCTGCCAATCTCGTTCAGAGCAGTGACCGATTAGCCTGGCAGTAGGAGCCGGCAGGGTGACCAAAAAGGCACAAAAAGGCGAAGGTCGGTGTAGACCGGCGCCGACCCAATCTTGCAACAAGTAATCGAGAGGTGTCGCAGCACTTGCTGTTTGTGAAGTGAGGACTCCCACAATTACATCCGGGCGGTGGTTGTGGTATTCGCGCGTGGAAACGACTACAGCCGGTCGTCGTTTGATACCAGTGACACCCGGAAAGTCAACGGTTACGACGTCACCTGGCCTTATCATTTTCGGCCTTGTCGAGTAGAGCTTTGGATCCGTAGAGTAGTGAGGCGTGTGTAAGATCCCGCAGGTCTTCCTCAGTCCAGGCATCGTTCTCATCAACGGCCCACAACTGTGATGATTCCGCCAGGTCGTCTACGATCAGCCGGACCAGTTGTATGCGTTCCGCTACACTGAGCCTCTTTACCTCATGTTCGTAGAGCTCTTGAATAGTCATGGTGCGATTCCTCCTCACCATTTGAGATCTCAATTGTATCCTCTACGTTATCATTCCGCCACCCCTGGTTCCTCCGCGTTCCGGCTTAAGCGCTCGAGTTCGGCGGCCCAGCGTGGATCGGTGGCCACAGCGATGGGCAAGATCCGCGCCCGCGTCTCGGCGCGGTAGCCAGCCTGTTGCGCCGGCTCCCAAAAGATCAGCCCGACAAGGTTATCGAGCCGGTCCGCCAGCTTGACCAGGCGCGCGGGGTACGGGGCAGCGGCGATCATCTGAAAGTATCGCTCCTCCCAATCAGGAGGACGGGTGGACTTGGCGGGCTTCGAGAGTATCTGGACCCAATCGGCCACCTCGGCCCCGAACCGGGCCGCAAGCTCGTCGCGGGTCAGGCCGCAATCCTCGATGACGTCGTGCAGCAGCGCGGCGGCCAACAGGCGCGCCTCCGGCTCGAGATCAGGCTGCCCGGCCAGCAAGAGCGCTACGCGCAGCGGATGCACGATGTAGGGCGTGCCCTCGAAGCGCGTCTGCCCGGCATGGGCCGCGCGCGCCAGTGCATAGGCGGCACGCACCAGATTCCCGCCCTCCGCTGGGAGGCGGGTCTCGAGACGCTGCCAGAGAATGTCGGGGGATGTGAAGAGATCGTTCATCGGCCGCTCAAAGGTTAGAAGGTTGGAAGGTTGCAGGTTGGAAGGTTGCAGGTTGAAAGTTACAGCAATGGGGGCGCATCGTTGGTCGCCGATGAAGCCGCGAGGTTCATGGCAAACGCATTGTTCGACCTTCAACCTGCAACCTTCAACCTCGAAACTCGGCGCATCATTCTCACGAAGTCGCGGAAAAGGTAGTCGGCATCGTGCGGGCCGGGCGCGGCCTCCGGATGGTACTGGACACTGAAGGCGGGGAGGGTCGTGTGGCGAAGTCCCTCGCAACATGCATCGTTGAGATTCACGTGGGTGATCTCCACCTCCGCTGGCAGCGAGTCCGGGTCCACAGCAAAGTTGTGGTTGTGGGCGCTCACCTCCACCCGGCCTGTGGGCAGGTGCTTGACCGGTTGATTGCCCCCGTGATGGCCGAACTTGAGCTTGTAGGTTGTCCCGCCCAGCGCCAGCCCAAGGATCTGGTGGCCGAGGCAGATGCCGAAGACCGGGACTTCCGCTTCGAGAAAGCGCCGGGTGGCCGCGATGGCATAGGTCACCGCTACGGGGTCGCCGGGGCCGTTGCTGAGAAAGATCCCGTCGGGTGCCATCGCCAGCACTTGCTCGGCCGGTGTCGTCGCCGGCACGACCGTGACCTTGCAGCCGTGGCTGGTGAGACGGCGCAGGATGTTGTATTTCATCCCGAAGTCGTAGGCGACAACGTGGAATGCCTCGCCGTGGAGAGCGGGAGGCGCCGGCGGTGTGGCGATCCAGCTCTCGTCGCTGGGCTCCTCCCAGTGAAAGGGCTCCGCGCAGGTGACCTCGCCCACCAGGTCAACACCGACCAGCCCGGGCCAGGCCTGAGCGCGGGCGACGAGCGCCTCATCCGTGAGGAAGGCGTCGGTCGAGATGACGCCGCGCTGAGCGCCATACTCCCGCAGCCGCCGGGTGAGGGCACGCGTGTCCACCTCGCTGATGCCGACCACGCCCTCCCCCTCGAGCCAGGCGGCCAGGTCCCCGCTGGCGCGCCAGTTGGAGACCACGGGTGACAACGCGCGCACGACGAAACCGCTCAGGAAGGCGCGCCACGACTCCGGGTCCTCGAGATTGATCCCGGTATTCCCGATCTGTGGCGCCGTCATGACAACGATCTGGCCGGCGTAGCTGGGATCGGTGATGATCTCCTGATACCCGGTCATACTGGTGTTGAAGACCACCTCGCCCAGCCGCGTGCCGCGAGCTCCAAACGCCTGGCCCTCGAAGATCGTGCCGTCTTCCAGCGCCAGGCGAGCGCTTCGATTCGTTCCCATCAATTCGTCCCATCAGGGGCCGGGGTGGGCCGCACTTCGGAAGTGCGGCCCACCCCGGCCCACATTCCACGGTTGCCGGCCTCGCCAGCCAAATCGCCCGGAACGGCGGTCAAGTCGTCGCCGGGGACGCACGATCGGAGTCTTCGGACGTCTCGGAAGACGTCGGAAGGCAGGCGCCTTGACCGGTGCTCGAGGTCGGGGTGCGCTGCCAGGCCCACAAGACCAACAGCCCGACGAGGAGGGTCAGCGTGAGAACCGCTGTCGCCAGCGAGCGAAGCGGGCCGGCGCCCTGCTGGAGCAGAGCCAGCCCCCCCACCAGCGCCCCGCCGGCGCCGACCAGCCACTGCCATGGAGCCAGCGTCCGGAGAAAGCACCAGGCCACCGCGAACAGGTTGACGCCGCCCAGGCGCGCCGCCATCTTGAGGTGCGGCCGGG
>DOUV01000006.1 GCA_003520455.1 Chloroflexota bacterium
AGCTGCCTCGGCCGCGGGCGAGGGCGCCACCGCCGCGCTGATGATCCGGGAGTATCTGAAGGAGGTCGGCTAAGATTGCAGGCATGCACCCAGCCAGTCGATGGTTCACGGGAACGGGGCTTCGGAGAGACGATGATCGTGCAACCAGGTGAGACGGCACCGGATTTCACCCTGAAGTCGGTCGAGGGACCACCGATCGCCCTGGGCGAGATACTGTCTGGCGGGCGGAATGCCCTGCTGGTCTTCTTGCGCCACCTGGGCTGACTGCCCTGCCGCGAGCATGTGGCGCAGTTGCGCCATCGGCAGGAAGAACTCACCTGGCTGAACGCCCAGGTGCTGCTCATCTCCTTCGGTACCAACGCCTGGGCCCGAGCCTGGCTGCGGGAGACCGGGGCCCCCTTTCCGTTGCTCATCGACCCGCAGCGGCGTGTCTATCGCGCCTACGGCCTCAAGCGCTCGATCCTTCGCGTGTGGAGCCTCAAGGTGTTGTGCCACTACCTGCGCTTGATGCGCGCTGGCCGCCGCTTGCGCCCGATCCAGGGCGATCCTCACCAACTCGGCGGAGACGTTATCGTGGATACATACGCTGTGGTCCGCCTGGCTCACCAAAGCAGCGACCCCACCGACCGGCCGCCGGTGGAGACCCTGCTGGCGGTGCTGCGCGAGATTGAGAAGGAAAGGAAAAGGTCGTGACGCTGGGAGACATGCTTGTTGGGGCACGCGAGAGAACTTTGAACCTGGCGCTGGGGGTGCGACCGGGCGAAATCCTCAATCCGGCCATCTCGGAGCCGGCCCTCCAGGAGAGTCAAGACATTGCGGCAGAGTTGAAGCAAGCCATCACCGCCTTCAAAGCAAGCGCCTTCGACGGTCATCAGGGAAACGACACAATCCTGCGCCAGAGCGCGGCCTACATCACCTACCGCACCACCTGCTCGCCACAACTGCGTGAGCTTGACTTGACGACGCTCACCACCCGCGAGGAGCGGCTGGCGTTCTGGATTAACCTGTACAATGCCCTCGTGATCGATGCCGTCATCGCATTGGGGGTGCAACACAGTGTGACCGAGGGACGCGCCGGGGTGCTCACGTTTTTCCGCCGCGCGGCCTATATCGTAGGCGGGCAACGCTTCAGTTGCGAGGACGTCGAACATGGGATCTTGCGGGCCAATCGCGGCCATCCCATCCTTCCAGGCCCGCAGTTCGGACCCTCCGACCCGCGGCGTGCCTCTGTGATCGCGCCCGTCGATCCTCGAATCCATTTCGCGCTCAACTGTGCCAGCCGCTCGTGCCCGCCCATCGGTGTGTACAGCGCCGGGCAGATTGATGCGCAGCTCGATCTGGCGACCGCCAACTTCCTGGCCGCCGATGTCGCTGTTGACCCGGCCTCCGGATCGATGCACCTCTCGTCGATCTTCCGCTGGTACGCCGGCGACTTCGGTGGCCGCGCAGGCCTGATCGCCTTCCTGCTGCGCCACCTGCGCGACGACGAGCACCGCGCCTGGTTGCTGAAGCACCGGGAATCGGCCCGTTTCGTCTACCGGCCGTACGACTGGTCCTTGAATGTTTGGGGCTCTTCACAGTACAATGACCGGCGTATGGCTGCCAACAAACGTACCGATACCGAGGTGAGGCCGAAACATGAACGACCCTGACCTGCTGTCGCGCTACAACTACGCCGAGTTCGTTCCCGAGAAATTCGAGCCCTGGCTCAACTTTGAAGCCAGTCCTCCGCTCGGCCGGCCAGCGCCCGACTTCCCTCTGTGGGAGTTGGACGGTAGCGAGACGCGCCTGAGCGCCATCTGGTCGCAACATGCTTACACCATCGTTGAGTTCGGCAGTTTCACCTGACCATACTGTGGGATGGCGGCGCCATCCATGAATGCCATCGCCGAGCGCTTTGCAAGACAAGGGGTCGGGTCGATCTTCCTCTACACGCATGAGGCCCATCCCGGTGAGTACTACCCGCACCTTACCTCGATGGAACAAAAATCCCGCCACGCCCGCGCCTTGCGGGACGTGTTGGGCGTCACGCGACCGATTCTACTCGATTCGCTGGACGGCGCGTGCCACCGCACCTACGGGTCGATGCCCAATATGAGTTGGATTTTCACTCGCGCGGGGGTCCCAGTCTACAAATCCGACTGGACCGACGCCCGGAGCGTTGCCAACGCTGTCGAGTTTTTCGTGGATGTCCTCGACCGGCGGAAGAGTGGGGAACGGCTGGCACCCTTTCGGGTGGAGCGGCTCGACTTCCGGACGCAGGACCGAGAGGCATTCTACCGGGGGCTCGAGCGCAACGGTCCCAAGGCAGTGCGGGAATATCGGGCGGCGTTTGGTTAGTTCGGCTCCACGGCCGAGACCCGGCGCCAGGAAGTGGTCTCATATGGCTGGCATAATCCGTTCACTGTGGGAGATGTTGGTTGCTCCGGGAGACTCCGATCGCGCCACGGCGCCAACCTGCGATGAGTGCTTCGCGATTTTAGAGTATCTGGCGGATACAGCCGCCGCCGGGGGTGACTCAGAGGCTCTCCGGCAGGCAGCACGGCGCCACCTCACCCAGTGCCCGAACTGCCGCAAGCACCACCTGCGTCGCTTGCAGGAATTGGAGTCGGAACTGGCGAACTCGAGCCCTCGTGATACCTGAGGGGTCAAGAAGATGCGAACTGGCGCACCAGTTCGTCGAGTCTTCGCGCTTTCCCCCGCTCCTGAGCCGCGGCCGCCTGCTGCGCGGAAAGTTGGAGGGCCAACTCAGAGAGAAGATGTTCGGCCCGATCTCGAGTCGTCTTTGAATTGGCCGGGTGGTGAAGGACAAGCACCAACATTTCGATTGCCCGCGCTTTTTCCCCGTCCTGCGCCAGGAGCGCAGCGATCGAGGTCACTATGTGCAGGACCGCATGGACCGTCTTTATATTCGCCATGATTTTTAAGGCTTCCCGGAAGTAGTGCCCGGCGGGCCGATATTCTCCCAGCGCATACGCGACCTCGCCCAGATTATTGAGGCAGGCGCCAATTCCAAGCTGGTCATTGAGCCTGGTACGAAAGGCGAGGCTCTCCTGATAAAATTGTTTGGCTTCAGCATACTCTTTCAGAAAATACGCCACATTGCCCAGGTTATTGAGAACCCGCGCCATCAGGAGTTGTTCTTCCATCGCCCGGCAAATCGCGAGACTGTCCTGGAAGAGTTGTTTCGCCTCCAGATACTCTCCCGTCCACGTAGCCACAGTGCCCAGGTAGAGGAGGGCTCGGGCTGTTCCGTATCGATCACCGACCTCTCTCGAAATCGCAAGACTCTTTTGATGATACTGCCTGGCCTCTGCATACTCTCCCCGGCTAAATGCCAGACTGCCCAGGTAGAGAAGCGGGAAGGACAGCCCTGGCCGGGCACCCCAATGGCGCAAGAGAGACAGACTCGTCTGCAGAAACTCCCCGGCTTGCGCATATTGACCGAGTTCGATACAAAATGCGCCCCGTCGCGCCAGAATCTGACCGAGGAGGAGGCCCGTTGGTCTTTGAAGCTCCTCCACCTGTTCGATCTGCCCGCGCAGTTTCTCCACGGCGCGCCCGAAGGTTTCCTCTCCCTCCTGAAACCACCCGCGCACTTCGTAGAAGTGCCGAAGGCTTTCCAGGGATTTCGCGATTTCCGCTTCCTTTCCCCTGGCGATCGCCCACCGCCAACTCGCCCGAACATTGTCAATCTCCGCGCCGATTTCCTCCAGCGCCGCCTCGCATCGTGACCCCGTCAGGTCACTTTCCCGTTGCTCGAGAAAGGCCGCGTAGTAGCCGCAGTGCAGCTCCTGGATCATCTCCTCTTCCCCAGGCACCGCCTGGAGTTTCTGCTGCGCGTACTGCCTGAGGACCTCGTGCACCTCAAACCGTCCCGCGGCGTCGCAGCGCAACAGCGATTTGCGCTCCAACGCCGAAAGGACGAGACGAGAGGCGGCCGCCACGCGTGCGGCCGCCTCTTGCCGAAAGCCACCCCGAAAGACCGACAGCCGCCGGAAGACACGCTGCTCCTCGTCCGAAAGCAACGCCCACGAGTGGTCGAACGCTGCCCGCAGGCTGCGGTGGCGGGGAGGCACATCTCGGAGGGTCGTGCGCAGGAAGTCCAGGTTGCGTTCAAGCGCCTCGGCGATCTCACGGCACGACCGCTCCCCCACCTGCGCCGCCGCCAACTCAATCCCCAGCGGCATCCCCGACACCAGCTTGCAGATGCGAACCACGAAGGATTCTTCTTCTGAAGGCGAGAACCGCCAGTCAAGCTGCCGTGCGCGCTGCAGAAACAACTGCACGGCGCTGTACCTCACCCCACTCCCCCCGCCCCCCTCTCCCCTCTCCTGGCAGGAGAGGGGAGAGGGGGCTACGGTGGTGCGGGATGAGGTCGGATACGCCAACCCTTCGATCGCGAAGAGCCATTCGGCCCGCAGGTTCAGCCGCTCGCGAGACGTGACCAGCAGTTTCACCTCCGGTGCCCCCTCCAGGAGATCCACAATCAGGTCTGTCCCCTCCAGGAGATGCTCGAAATTGTCCAGCACCAGGAGTAGCTCCTTCGCCCCCAGGTACTTGAGCAACTGCACTTTGGGCTCTTCGCGGCCGTAGAAGGAGCAGCCCAGGGCGTCGGCGACGGCGGGAATCACGTGCTCGGGTGAACTGACCGGGGTCAGGGGAACAAAGGTGACCCCATGCAGGAAGGCATCAACATGCTGTGCCGCCGCCTGGATGGCCAGACGCGTCTTGCCGATTCCGCCGGGCCCCACGAGGGTCACCAGCCGGCAGCCCGGATCCGCCAGCCGCCGGGCCAACGCTTCCAGTTCTGCTTCCCGGCCGACGAAGCTCGTGGGTTGCAGTGGCAGATTGTGCCGGCGCACCGGCGCCACCAGAATGCGCTCGTAGAGCGCCTGCGTCTCCTGCGAGGGCTCCGCCCCGAATTCTTCGGCCAGCACCCGCCGGCACGATTCGTACTGCGCCAGGGCGGCGCCACGCTGCCCAGTCCGGGCCAGCAGCCACATCACCTGCCGGTGGGCCTCTTCGCGCCAGGGGTCCAACGCCAGCAGGCGCATGGCCCAGCGGAGGCCTGCCCGGTACTCACCGCGGCCGGTGTGGTAGGCGATGAGTTCCTGCAACACCCGGGTGGCCCGCTGGTACCAGCTCTCGCGTTGCACCACCAGCCAGGTCTCGAACTCGGGACACCCCTCCAGCTCGAGCCCCGCCAGGAATTCCCCGCGATACAACTCGGCCGCCGCGGCGAGGGCAGCGGGCTCCCCCTGGGCCACCAGGTCCACGAAGGCCACCGTGTCCAGCCAAAAGCGGGGGCCGGGGCGGAATTGCACGCTGTGGCGATCAACCTGGAGGCAGCCAGGCAGCAGGGTGGCCAGTCTGTGCAGCACCCAACTGAGGTTGGCCCGGCCGCGAGCTTCTGTCTTCTCGCCCCAGAACAAATCCGCCAGGTGGCTGCGGGAGACGGGGCGAGCCTGCAGCGCGAGGTAGGAGAGCACCGCCAGCGCCTTGCGGGACTTGAAGCCGCGCACGGGCTTTCCCTCGCGCTCCACCTGCACGGCTCCGAATAACCGCAGATGGAAGATGGCTTCCATGGCCCCTCCTTGCTACCTGGCAAGAACCTGGACGGGGTTTTTCTCAAGCCTGGCGGAATGCCCTACCTTAACACACTCTCATGGCGAGAGCAAGAAGGGAAACGGTCTCACGGGCGAACACCTCTTCAGCGACCTGCTCTGAAGTTTTGCTTGTGCACGCAGGAAGAATTTCAAGACCCGGTATGCGAAGAAGTCTAAGAGTAGCCTAAGAGTCGCGCTGTAGATTGGGTGCGGAAGCAGGTCGAGAGGGCGCCCCTGTCACCGGGCAGTGGCCGGCTGCCAGTGCGCCCCCCCTTGCGGGCTGCGCCGTTGCCCGATCGGACGCAGCGGGGCGGCCGCATCTCGGAAAGCGACGGAGGCACTGTGGCCGCAGGCAAGGCAGACCCATCCCGCGCCTACCTGCCACGCTGCTGGCGGGAAGGGCGTTCCGCCGAGGACGGCGAAGCCCTCTGGCGCTTCTCGCTCGAGGAAGTGGGCGGGGCGCGACGCCGGCTTGGCTTGACGACCCTGGAAGCGTTTCTCGCCCTTGTCTCGGCCAAGCCTTCGCCGGGCGCCCGCACCGAGGCGGGCGGGATTGTCACTCCCAGCCGGCGGTACGCCTAGTCCCAGCCAGCCCTCTATCTCGGCAAGGACCTGATTCAAACGCGGCTGGTCGGTGGGGGCAAGACGATCTGCTGCTCCAATGTGCTTGTGGTGAGGGTGGGTTGCGATTTCAGGATGGTGGGGAGCGTTGTCGTAGCGAAAGACGCGTTTCCCCGCGCGGAGGTACCTATACGCATAATGCACGCGGACAGGATAGCCCAACTCAGTGCTGACGACCTCATAAATGTCGAGGGAAGAACCATCCCAGAAATAGACTCGACAACGTACAAGCCCGTTGTAGTTATCCGAGGCAAGGAACGTGATGGGTTCCTCGACTTGACCAACGCGGATATTCTGCCGCAAGCTGCGTTCGATGGAGGCAAAGTAGTCGTCAATCGTCAAGCGCCCGCTGGCTCCGAACGCTGCATAAACTGGCGGACAGGCAAGGAGGTCAAGTACAAATGATACAGTCCTGCCCACATCATCAAATCGTCATCATCACCCCATTCGCCGTTTTGGAAACGGCGATAGAACTCGATGGTCGAGCAGCCATACTTGTCCTCGAATTCGCGCAGGCGTTCGCTCAGTTCATCAAAAGATAGCCGTTGCGCTTTGAACATACTGCTTGCTCCATCATTGATTACATTACGGTTCTTAATCATTCCTTCCGCCAACGATTCTAGCATGGACTGCAGGCACGCGTCAAACGCTCCCCCGCCTACCTGACTGTGTGACTGTGTGACTGTTCACAGTTGGGCAATCGGTCAATCAGGCAAAGGACGAATGCAACTTCCTCCGTCCCACTACCACCTTCGCCAGCGCCGCCGGCACGGAGGCCAGCCCGGCCTCGGCCAGCGCCAGCAACACAATGATCAACTGCACCACGCTCACGCCCACCCCAACCAACGCGGCCTCGGCGACAGCCACGCATCTGGGCTCTTGCCTGTGCCGGCAGGAAGAATTTCAAGACCCGGTAGGCGAAGAAAGTCTAAGAGTCGCCTAAGAGTCGCGCTGTAGACTGGATGCGGAACCAGGTCGAGCGGGCGCGCAGGCTACCACACTGGCCCTCATTGTTAACGTGCAGCAAACCAGATCCCGTTCCAAAGCCTCGTCATCCAACCAGTAGGGGCTTTCGCGGTTGAATGCGGCGGTCTCGCTGGTAATAAGGCGAGTGAAAATGCACGAGTCGAAGCAGGAGGTGAGTCGAAATGGCAGAATAGTCTACCTGATCACGCAACACGCGAGCGAGGTTCGTGGTGAGCCACGCCGCAAAGCGGAGTCGCCTCGGACAGCACCCCACCCCGTCCTATGCCTGACTACGAACAATATTCTACGAGGAGGAAAATTATGAAACGCTCACTCTGTCTCTTCATGTTGGCAGCTATGTTGATGGTGCTGACAACCACTATCGCACTGGCTCAACAACCGGATTATGACGCGGTCAAGGCCAAGTTCGCTGGCACCACCCTGGCCGACTGGCCGGACTACGTGAAGGCGGAGCCCTTCTGTATAGATGCCAGCCTCATCGGTCAGCCGCAGTTGGGCGCAATGGGCTTTCACGCCGGCAACATGGCACTGTTCGACCTCGAGGTCAACGCTCTGGAGCCCGAGTTTCTGCTGCTGGATGGTGACGACAACGTGGTCGGAGTGGAGTACATGGTGGTCTCCAAGGAGCAAGGACGGCCAGAGCTCCTTGGGCAACCCTTCGAAGAGTCGGACCCCCACCCGCCGGCAGTCCCGCAGCCCCACTATGACCTGCACGTCTGGTTCGTAGGCGACCCGGCGGTCCGCTTCGCGCCCTTCAACCCGGCGGTGACGTGCCCGGCAGGGACGATGCCGCCTATGGAGATGCCCACCACGGGCGGCGAAGGCACGAATCGGCCTCTGGTCAGTGGCCTGTTGGCCCTGGTGGGTGTGTTGGCGATTCTAGCGGGTCTCAAACAACGTCATCGAGTTGCCTAGAGCGCCGGTCAAGTAGTCGCTGGGCACGCGTGATCGGAGACTTCCGAAGTCTCGGAAGACTTCGGAAGTCTGACTACTTGACCGATGCTCTAGCATCACGAGAGATAGCCGGTCACATCGGATAACGCGGCGTTGGTGAAGTCGTGGGCCGCCGAAGAACGCCGCTCGTCGCTTCATCAACGCCGGGCCCGTTCGCCGCAATCACAAGGCATCTTGGAAAACAGGGGGCACCGTGGCCGAAGGCAAGGCAGACCTATCCCGCGCTTACCTGCTGCGCTGCTGGCGGGAAGGGCATTCCGCCGAGGAGGGCGAAGCCGCCTGGCGCTTCTCGCTCGAGGAAGTTGGTGAGGAGCGGCGCCGGCGGGGGTTCATGACCCTGGAAGCGCTCCTTGCCTTCCTGCGGTCCGAGTTGGGGGGCGCGCAGGCGGAGTTGAGTCAATGAGGAAGATTTCCATGCGTTCTCTTATCAGCAGGCTCTTCATTCCATCTGGTCTTGCTGTCGGGCTACTTATCCTGGCCCTGGGGCTGCTGCAAGGGGCCACGATCTGGAGCGTGGCCGGCCTGGCGGTCCTGGCAGGACTCTCTGCCTGCGGATGGTGGATTGCACGCTTCGGGCCGCGCCGTGTCGCCACAATCCGCAATCCGGGTAGTGTCACCCGGTATTCGC
>DOUV01000354.1 GCA_003520455.1 Chloroflexota bacterium
AACGGCGACACCTATGCGGAGGCAGTCGAACTAACGGACGAGACGTTGAACCAGGCGGGCGTCGCGCCGGTTGACACCGTCCGTTGCCGGAAGGATGGCTCGCTGGTGGATGTCACTCTGGCCGCTTCCCCTGTTCGCGTGGCTGGCGCGAGTATCGGAGCCGCCGCCGTCTACACCGATATCACCGAGCGAAAGCTGGCAGAGAAACAATTGGAACGATATGCGGCCGAGTTGAAGCAGGCCAACGAGGAGGTCAAGCAGTTCGCCTACATTGTCTCTCACGATCTGCGGGCGCCACTGGTCAATCTGAAGGGCTTTTCCGCCGAACTGCGCTTTGCCCTGGAGGATATTCAGCGTGCAATCCACCAGGCCCTGCCCCACCTGGACGAACAACAGCGGCAGACCCTGACGACGGCGCTCGAGGAAGAAGTACCTGAAGCGCTAGACTTCATCGAATCCTCCGTCACCCGCATGGATCACTTTATCAGTGCAGTTCTGAAACTCTCTCGCCTGGGCCGGCGCGAGTTGCGTATGGAGCCCCTCGACATGAACGTTCTGGTCCGGGAGGTGCTCGAGCCCCTCAGACATCAGATCGAACGGAACCAGGTTCAGGTGAGCGTAGCAGAACTGCCCACGGTGGTCGCCGATCGAACCGCCGTGGAACAGATCATTGGCAATATTCTGGGCAATGCCCTCAAGTACCTGGAGCCGGACCGGCCGGGTGTGATCGAGGTCACAGCCAGCGACGGTGAGGACGAGTTTATCATCCATGTTCGGGACAATGGCCGCGGCATTGCGAAAGACGATATGCACAAGGTTTTTGCCCCCTTCCGGCGGGCCGGCCGGCAGGACGTGCCGGGGGAAGGGATGGGGTTAGCCTACGTGCAAACCCTCGTCCGCCAGCGCGGGGGACGCATCTGGTGTGACTCGGAGTTGGGCACAGGCACCACTTTTCACTTCACAATTCCGGCCGGCGCCCAGTGTGAAACGTGAGACGCAGTACGCAACGTGTATGAGGAGCTCGCTATGCCTGACCTCCATCAAGTCGCCATCCTGCTGGTCGAAGATGATCCTGGCCATGCTCGTTTGATTGTCAAGAATCTGCGTCGGGCCAATATCACCAACGATATTGTGACCGTGGAGGATGGGCAAGAGGCAGTGGACTACCTGTTCGCCGAGGGTGAGCATGCCGGCACAAAACGCCGCTCTCCCATGCTGGTGTTACTGGACCTCAACCTTCCCGTCCTGGACGGCTATCAGGTCCTCAAACGGATGAAAGCGGACGAGCGCACGAGACGCATTCCGGTGATCATCCTCACCACCACCGATGACACCCGCGAAGTGGCCCGCTGCTACGACCTGGGTTGTAACGTCTACATCACCAAACCGGTGGACTACCAGCAGTTCTCCGAGGCGATTCGCAAGATAGGCCTGTTCTTGTCCGTCGTTACGATACCGAATGGGGAATGACAGATGCCGGAGCCGAAGGACGTACGTATACTTTTGATGGAGGACGACCCTGGCCTGGCCCGGCTCTTCCAGAAGCGTCTGGCCCGGCACGGGTATCAGGCCGATCTGGCCCGCGACGGCGAAGAAGGGCTGGCGATGTACGACGCGGATTCCTACGACATCCTGGTGATGGACCACGTCATGCCAGTCTACACCGGGGTGGAAGTCATTCGCATCCTGGCCGCGCGGGGACCGTTACCGCCCATCATCATGGTTACCGGCACCGGCAGCGAACAGATAGCCGTAGAGGCGATGAAACTGGGAGCCAGCGACTACCTTGTGAAAGATGTGGACGGTGGCTATTTCGAACTGCTGCCCAGCGTCATCGAGCAGGCCCTGCACCAACACCGTCTCGTGGAGGAGAAACGGCGAGCGGAAGCGGAGCGGGAGCAGTTGTTGATCGCTGAACGGGATCAGCGCCTTCTGGCCGAAACCCTGGCAGAGGTGACCCTGGCGCTCGCCTCGCTGACTAGCTCGGAAGAGGTGCTGGGCGAAATCCTCCATCAGGCGCGCCGCATCGTTCCCCACAGTGCATCGAGTATCGCGTTGCTGGAGGATGGTATGTTCTGCATCGCGCGTTCCCAGGGCTATGAAGCGTTTCACCCCGAACAATCCCAGAGCGGGGGAATGCACTCTCTGTCCGAGATGCCGTTCAATCGCAACGTTGTCGAATCACGGCGATCGCTGATTATTCGCGATACGGCTCAGGAGCCACAGTGGGTGACGTTTGAGGTCACGAATTGGGTCAAAGCGTGTATCCTCATCCCGATTTGCCTGCAAGACCGGGTGCTTGGGTTGCTCAGACTGGACAGTGATACGCCGGGTACATTCTCGGAACGGGATGCTGAGCGGCTGCGCCCCTTTGCCAACGCAGCCGCCATCGCGCTGGAAAATGCCCGGTTGTTCAGGGAGGTCCAGCGCCTGGCCAACATAGACGAGCTGACCGGTACCTATAACCGCCGCTTTTTCTTCGAATTGGCCGAGCGTGAGCTGGGGCGCGCCTGTCGTTTTGGGCACCCGTTATCCGCAGTGATGCTCGACATTGATCACTTCAAGCGAGTCAACGATCACCATGGTCACACCGTAGGAGACCAGGTCTTGCGCGAGGTGGCCCGGCGCTGTCACGAGAACATTCGCGAGGTCGATATTCTCGGCCGCTATGGCGGCGAGGAGTTTATCATCATGCTGCCGGAAACAGATGCGGTGGGGGCAAGCGCGACAGCCGAACGCCTGCGCCGCATCGCTCACACCGCGATAATCACCGACCGGGGGCCGGTGACGGTTACGCTCAGCCTGGGCGTCGCAACGCTGAACCAGAATGACAGCCTCCATGCCATGCTCAAACGCGCTGATCAGGCCCTCTACGGTGCCAAACAGGCCGGGCGGAATCGAGTATGTGTCGTGGAGAGTGGGTTGTGGGCGGTGAACGGTGAGCAGTGAACAGTGAACAGTGGGCAGTGAACAGTGAACAGTGAACAGTGAACAGTGGGCAGTAAACAGTCAGCAGTGGGCGGTGAACAGTGGGCAGTGAAGGGTGGGCGGTGAACAGTGGGCAGTGAAGGGTGGGCGGTGGGGAGGGGGAGTGAACGGTGGGGGTTTGGTAGGTGATCAAGAAGAGGAGGGGCAATGGTGCCATCGGAACAGGCAGCGCGACGGGTGCCGCTATAGCCGGTTTGGGACGTGATCCAGAAGAGGAGGAGAAATGATGAGTAGACTGCAACATGCACAGAGCTTTCGTGGCCTGGTGGTGCATCAGAAGGCCCGGCAGTTGTCTCGGGAGATTTTTAGACTCACGCGCTCCTTTCCAAAAGAGGAAATGTATTCGCTAACCGATCAGATTCGGAGGTCTTCGCGCTCGATCGGCGCTCAGATTGCCGAAGCGTGGGCGAAGAGACGCTACGAGAGACACTTTGTTAGTAAGCTCACCGATGCCGATGCGGAGCAGTATGAAACACAACATTGGATTGACCGAATGTAGCCCGCCGCA
>DOUV01000065.1 GCA_003520455.1 Chloroflexota bacterium
GGCTGGGCACGCCCTGACCTGGACCCTCCTCGGAAGCGGTCCGGCCCGTCCCGCGCTCGAGGCGCAGGCCCACCGGCTGGCCCTGACGGACATTGTCCGCTTCACGGGCAGGCAACCGCGCACGACGATTCCGGCCGTCATGGCGGCGAGCGATCTCTTTGTCTCGATGTCCCCGACAGACGGTGTCTCCTCCTCTCTGCTCGAGGCGATGGCTGCCGGTGTGCTGCCTGTTGTGCCTGACAATGAGCCGAATAGGGGGTGGATCGAAGCTGGAGTCGGTGGTATCTTGATTCCTGAGATAAGTGCGCCAGCCCTGTCGCTGAGCGTCATCCGCGCCCTTGAGGGCGGTGAAGAGCTCATCACCCGGGCCGCGGCTCGTAACCGCGCCGTCATTGAGGCCCGCGCCGACCTCGAACGGACGCTTGCAACCCTCATCAACCACTACGAGCGTCTGGCGAGCAGGACGGACTCATGAGCACGCGACCCTTTGTCAGTGTCATCATACCTCTCCGAAATGAGGTCACCACCATTCGGGCCTGTCTTGAGGCCATCCTGGGTCAAGACTACGGCTCCGACCACTTCGAGATTCTCGTCGCAGACGGCCGGTCCGACGACGGGACCATCGCCGTGCTGGCCGAATACGCTGCCTGCGGAGCGGTCCGCGTGCTCGACAACCCGGAAAGACTCACTTCGACCGGGCTGAACCGCTGCCTGGCCGTCGCGCGTGGTGAGATCATCGCGCGCGTCGATGGCCACACGATTGTGGCGCCGAACTATCTCTCCGCCTGCGTGGCAGCTCTCGAGACGAGTAGCGCCGCCAATGTCGGCGGGCGGATGCAACCCCTCGGCCGCACCCGCATCGGCCGGCTCATTGGCCTCGCCACCTCTTCGCCCTTCGGCATCGGTGACTCCAAGTTTCACTTTGCCACTACCCCTCAATGGGTGGATACCGTCTACCTGGGGGCCTGGCGGCGCGACCTTTTCGACCAGATTGGCGGGTTCGATGAGACGATGCACCGGCACCAGGATTACGAGTTCAACTACCGCACGCGGCGCCATGGTGGCCATATCTGGTTCACCCCGACGATCAGGTCGTGGTATTTTCCCCGCGAGTCGCTCTTGTCGTTCGTTCACCAGTACTTCACCTATGGCTGGTGGAAGGCCACCCTGGTCGCACGCGAGCCGGCCTCGATCCGTTGGCGCCATCTGGTCGCACCACTCTTCGTCCTCTCACTCCTGGTGGGCCTCTTGTCTGGGGGTGGCCGGTTGCTCGCCCTCGAGCTGAGCCTCTACGCAGCGCTGGCGATCGGCGAGAGTCTGCGTCAGGTGGTACGGCACCGCTCGTTTGAGGCCCTGGCGCTCCCACCGGTTTTCCTGATCCTCCACCTCGCTTGGGGCAGCGGTGTTGTTGCGCGCCTCGCCAGTCTACGGTGGATCTCGAGGCCCATGCCGGCCCGCCATCCGCTCCCGGAACGCCCTTTCAACAAGGCGTGAGATGAGCGCGCAGCCTGAGTGCACCGGGAGTATCGAGAGCCACGAGATTCGTTGGCCGTGGTCACGCTTCACGCCGCACCTCTCCGAGCGACGCATCCTGTTGGTCACGGTTGACCTGCTGGTGCTGAACGCGATTCTCGCTGGTCGCCTTCTCATCACCGGTCGGATCGAGTTGGTCTGGAGCAGTCTGGGACAGAATATGGTGTGGTTTCTCGTCTTCAACCTGCTCTGGTCTACCATCGCGTCGGCGCTCGAAGCCTACGAGTTGACCGTCGCGGCAGTTCCGTTTGAGAGCATCTTCCATACAGTACAGGCCTACCTGGTGACCACGGGCATCTACCTGCTGATTCCCATCGCGGCCCCCCCCTTCGACCGCCAGTTGGTCTGGTTCGGCCAGGTGGGGGGAAGCCTGCTGGCGTTGGCCGTCTGGCGGCTGATCTACGCACACCTGATCATCCAGCCGATCTTTCGCCGCCGCGTGATGATCATCGGCGCCGGCAGTGCCGGGCGAATTGCCGTCGGTCTACTACGCCACCATGCCACCGCGAACCATCACATCGTCGGCTTCATCGATGACGACCCCGGCAAACAAGACACCGTTATTGAGGGAATCGGCGTGCTGGGACCGAGCGATGATCTGCTCGACCTGGCCGCCCGGACCGGCGCGACCGACATCGTTCTGGCAATCAGCCACACGATTCGCCCGCAGCTCTTTGCGACTCTGCTCCGGTGCCAGGAGCAGGGCTACATCGTGGCCCCCCTACCGATCCTCTACGAGGAATTGAGTGGGCGCATGCCCGTCGCGCACCTCGATCGGGACTGGTGGACTATCTGGCAAAATCCACCGTCGCCCCTCCGGCGACTCTATCGCAGCGTCAAGCGGCTCGTTGATCTCGTGGTGGCGCTCCTGGCGCTGGGCCTCATCGCGCTCCCCGGCCTCCTGATCGCCCTGGCGATCCGCCTCGATAGTCCAGGCCCCATCTTCTACCGTCAGACCCGGATCGGGCGAGGCGGCCGGCCAATCACAGTCACAAAATTCCGCACGATGATCGCCAGCGCGGAGGCCGATGGTCGCCCGCGCTGGGCGCAGGCCGGCGACGAGCGCATCACGCGGGTAGGCCGCTGGCTACGACGCGCCCGGTTGGACGAGTGGCCGCAATTCCTCAACCTGCTCGATGGTACGATGGCGCTGATTGGCCCGCGGCCTGAGCGGCCGGCCTTCGTCGAGCAGCTCAACGCCGAGATCCCCTGCTACCAGGCGCGGCACCTCGTGCGGCCGGGGTTGACAGGGTGGGCCCAGGTCCAATACCAGTATGGTCAGAGTGTGGACGATGCCCGCATCAAGCTCGAGTACGATCTCTACTACATCAAGCATGAGGGACCCTACCTGGACCTGCTCGTCCTGATCCGAACCGTCCGCGCGGTGCTTCGCCTGGAGGGCCGGTGAGCCGCGCAACCACCACACCGCCGCTCCTGGCGCTGCTCCAGGGCCGGGCAGGTGCGACGATGGCGCCGTCTGACTGGCAGACCATCAAAGCACAAGCCGAGGCACATGCACTGGTTCCCCTGCTTTGGACCCAGTACGAATCAGTTCTCCCGCCGGGCCTGGCTGCGGCCTGGCGCCCGCAGATGCACCGGCTGGCCTCGAACAACGTCCTGCTCGAGTTCGAAACGCAGACAGTGTTGACCGGCCTGGCCCACCAGGGAATCCCGGTTGTCGAGCTCAAGGGCACGGGCCTGGCGCGCCGGCTCTACGGTTCCCCCGCAGCCCGCGAGGTCGCTGATGTGGATCTCCTCGTGGCAGAGGCTGATTTGCCGGGCGCCGAGAGGTGGCTTGTGGCGGCCGGCTGGGAGCGAGACGAGCGCGCGCGGAGTGCCAGGGAGGCCCGGCGCCGCCATCACCATTGGATGTTCCGCCACGAGGGTCGGGCGCTGCCGGTTGTGCTCGAACTACACTGGAACCTGAGCCCACCGAGCCGCTTCCAGCTCGCGCCGGCTGACATCTGGAGCCACATCCGCGAGGCGCCCGGCGGCGAGTGGCGCCTGGCCCCCGAGCTTGAACTTGTCGGGTTGGCGCTTCATCTCTTCCAGCATAACTTTGCACCGCTCTGCCGCGTCATCGATCTTGCCAACTTCGTCCGAATCACCGCCGCCCACCTCGATGACGCCCGGCTCGAGACACTCTGCACCAACCGCACGCGACGCCGACTGATCACCCTCGCGGTCCTGGTGGCGACCGAGGCGCTCGCGAGGCCACTTCCGGCACTGTTTGAGCGCTGGGCTGACAGGCGAATCCGGCTGGCCTCCCGAGTGCTTTCGCCGCCAGCCTTGGTCGCCCACCCGCTCTTCGACTATAGCCGCTACTATCTGGCCAGCCTCATCCTGGGTGAGGGACGGGTGGTGAGCGACCGCGCCGTGCGGAGCCTGCTCTACCCGAGTGGGTGGGAGCGGGCGCCGGTTTGGCAACGCCTGTTACACCCTGTCCGCCTGATCGGCCGCTACGGCCGACGGTTGTGGTATGGTATGGCTGACAAGTAGCACGGAAGCGGGGAGCACGGCACCTTGTATTCTTCGTTGCTGAACACCTGTTGCCAACGACCCATCACGGCGTGCAACTCGTCGCGGTCCAACGCGGTATCATGAGCGCTGTGCGCCGTCGACCCCTGGGGCTGCTCGTCGCCGTCGCCGTGGCTTGGGCGCTCCAGGCGGCTCTGATACTGCCGGCGCCGGCGGCGCTGGGACAAACGGTGCCC
>DOUV01000104.1 GCA_003520455.1 Chloroflexota bacterium
GGGAGGGGCGCGAACGTCGCCGGACGGGGCGGGAGTGCCTCCCAATGGGTGATGCAGCGCTGCCACCCGGCCTGCTGGCGGAGTCGCGCCAGGGTCTGCGCGATTGGCGTGGCAAAGAGATCGGCCATCAGCAGTCGGCTTTCAGCAAACGATGAGCGATGAACGCGGCAGGATGAACATGCGTTCGGCGCTACGATTATAAGCGGTCTCGGGCGGCGCGCAAGCGCGACGCTGCGTGCCCTGAGCGCAATGGTCCAGAATGCGACCGGCTCCCTCGGGAACGCTCGATCGGGGGGACCAGGCGGCCCACTACGGGCAAGAACACCGGTCAAGTCGTCGCCGGAGGTGCATGATCGGAGACTGGCGAAGTCTTCCGAGACTTCGCCAGTCTGACGCCTTGACCTGTCCTCTGGCGACCCATAGTGCGCGCGGGATCGCACCTCCAGGACCAGAGACTTGCGGTTCGGGTGCCAAACGACCTGTCAAGTGTGGTGCCTGCCTCCCATTGTCCCGCGCGACGCCTGGACGTACACTCAGGTTGCGGATACAAGTACTCATAAACCAGGAGTAGACCCATGCCACGCCGAACATTCTTGAGTCTCATCATTGCGCTGATGCTCGTCGGAGTCGGAACGGCCTACGCGGGGTTCGCCTGGATGGATCCTATCTTCGAGGTCAATGGAACAATCGTGATGGTAGACGTTGGTTATAACCTCTCGAACGGAATGGACCCGGCTCCACTCATTAAGGGGACGCGAGTGACGTTGTCCGTGCCGGACGGAGTGAAGGCCCGTCTCGTTGACGACCAGGGCGCGAAGGTCAAGATTCAGCGGGTTGGAACCATCGATGAGAGTGACAAGCGGCTCCCGATCACCGCAACGGTCGAAGCACCCGACGCCGACGGCCAGCAATACCCTCTCCACGTGACTCTTTTCGCTCAAGGGCACCAATGGCAGCGCGGTGGCCAGAGCGGCGGCTCAATCCACATCAGTGGGTGGTTGGATCGTTAGCTGCTCTGCTCGCACCGTTCAGAACTCGCGCAGCCCGGTGGTTCGTCACCGGGCTGCTGCCTATCTGGTCGCAGATTCAAGGGCTGTCTCAACCTGGCCCCGGGACAGTTGCAGTTTTCTCATGTGCGTTGTGGTTCTATGCGGAGTGTGATGAACGGACAAACCTGCCCGGCCTGCGGTGAGGTCAACGGTCTGGCGCTACGCGTCTGCCGGCGCTGTGCTGCGCCGCTGGCGAATGTCTGCAGCCAGTGCGGCTTCGAGAACCCGGCCGGGTTCAAGTTCTGCGGCAACTGTGGCGCGAACCTGACGGTGCTTCAGCCGCCGGCCGTTGAGGCCGACCCCACCTGGAACCGCCTGCGCACGTTGGTGCCCGAGCACGTTGCCCAGGGCGTGCTGGCCCACCGGGCGGACCATCACCCGGTCCGCCGCGAAGTCACCGTGCTCTTCGCCGATTTCCAGGGCTACACGACCCTCTCCGAGCACTGCGATCCCGAGGACCTCTACCGGATTTTGAACCGCTGCCAGACGGCCTTTGTGGAAGCGATCTACGCCCACGATGGGACCATCGACAAATTTACCGGCGATGGCCTGATGGCGCTCTTCGGGGCCAGCAGGGCGCTTGAGAATCATGCCGAGCGCGCCTGCCGGGTGGCACTCGCCATGCAGGCGGCGGTCGCCGATCTGAGCGGCGAGGAGGCGGCCCGGCTCGGCCAGCCGCTGCGACTTCGCATCGGCATCAACACCGGCGAAGTCATCGTAGGGGCCATCGGCGCGGCCCATCGCGCCGACTACACCGTGATCGGCGATACAGTCAACATCGCGGCTCGTCTCGAGAGCCTGGCAGACGGTGGAGCCGTGTTAGTGAGCCAGAGCGTCTACACGCCGACAGTCGCGTTGTGTGAGTATGCCACGCTCGGCTCGGTCACCGTGAAGGGACGGCGCGAGCCGGTCGAGGTCTATCAACTCCTGGGGCTCAGGGAACAGCCGGGGTTGGTTCGCGGCCTAGCGGGGCTGCGTGTCCCCCTCGTCGGTCGCGAGCGTGAGATGAGCGTGTTGATGGCCGCCCGCGACCGTCTGCTCGCCGGCGAGGGCCAGGTCGTTCTGCTCAGCGGCGAGGCCGGTCTGGGCAAGAGCCGTCTGACAGCGGAGTTTCGGGCGAGTCTGCCGCCGGGTCGCACCCGGGTTCTGGAAGGTGCCTGTCTGAGCTACCGCCAGCCGATCAGCTACTGGCCCTTTATCTCGATTGTGCGCCAGCTGCTCGAGATCAACGAAGAGGACTCGGCGGCGACCATCAACCAACGGCTCGTCACGACCCTCAGCGAGCTCGGGCTGGATGCGGATGATGTCGCCCCCTTTGTCGCCCATCTCTTGACGCCGGGCTTCGAGCGTTTCGGCGATGACGATCGGCTGCGTTACCTCGCGCCGGCCCAACTACGCCAGCAGCTCTTCCTGGCCCTGCGGGCCTTGTTCGGCGCGGCGGCCCGTCGCCAGCCCCTAATCCTGATCTTCGAGGACCTGCACTGGGTGGATGCGCCCTCACTCGACCTGCTGCTCTTCTTGCTCGAGGCCGTGGACGAAGTGCCCTTGATGCTATACGGGATCTCGCGGCCGCAAGAGGGCGAGGCGCTTGGGCGGTTGGAGCAGGCGGCGGGTGCGCTGCACGGCGAGCGGCGAACCGCTCTGCGCCTCAAGCCCCTGGCCGCCGATGAGAGCGTCACCCTCTTCGATGCGTTGTTGTCGTCGCCGGATGTCCCGCCGGCGCTCACGGCGAAAATTCGCGAGCGGGCCGAGGGCAATCCTTTCTACCTGGAAGAGTTGATCCGCATGCTGATCGACCGGGGCGTGCTGCGCAGCGACGGCCAGCGCTGGCGCCTCGCTCCCGGCCTGGATCCTGCGTCGTTGGCGGAGATGCCGTCGAGCCTGCACGCACTCCTGCTGGCGCGTGTGGATCGATTGCCGGCCGACGCGCGCCGTGTGTTGGAGCTCGCCTCGGTCATCGGACGAAGCTTTACCCTCCCGCTCCTGCAGCGGTTGGCCCAACTCGAAGCGCCGGGCGTGGCGTTCTCGCCTGCCTTCCAGCGGCTGGAAGAGGCCGCACTTGTGCGCCGCTGGCAGTCGCCTACGGGCGAGGGGATGGAGCACGTTTTCCGTCACGTGCTGATGCGGGACACCGTCTACGGCGAGCTGCTACGCGAGCGGCGCCGCCTGCTGCACCGGCGCGTGGCCGAGGCGATCGAGGCACTCTACAAGGACCGTCTCGAGGGGCAGGTCGAGCTGCTGGCACACCACTACCTGGAGGGCCAGGCCGCCGACCGCGCACTGCCGTACCTCATCCAGGCTGGCCAGCGGGCCGCCGCGCGCTTCGACAACGCCCAGGCGCTGAAATTCTTCAACACGGCCTACGAACTGCTCGATCAAACCGGCGCCACGACCCGCCAGCGTATCGACCTCTTCGCGGCGCTCGGTGATGTCTTGACGCTGACAGGCGATTACGATGGTGGCCAAACGGCCTACGAGCGCGCGCTGGCGGTGATCGGGACGGGCGGCGAGTCCGGGCTGCACCGTCTTGGCGCCGATCTCCATCGCCGGCTCGGCCGGACCTTCGAGAAGCGCTCCGATTACGACGAGGCCCTGCGATGGTACAGCCTGGCGCTGGCCGAGTTGGAGTTGGAGGGCAACCACGCAGGCGACGGGGTCGAGCGCTCGCGGATCTACAACGATCTCGGGTGGGTCTTTCACCGCAAGGGCGACCTGGAGCGCAGCCAGAGTTGGGCCGCCCGCAGCCTGGAACTTCTTGAAGGAACCGAGAACTACCAGGATATGGCCGCCGCTTACAGCCGGTTGATTGCCCTCCACAGCCAACGGGGCGATTGGGCGCCGGCCAGCGAGTATGCCCGGCGCAGCCTGGAGATTCGGCGCCGCATCGGCTTCTCGGCTGGCCTCTACGCCACCTACAACAATCTGAGTGGCTTGAGTATCATTCAGGGTGACTGGCCGGCGGCAACCGAGTATGCCGAAGAGGCGCTGGCCCTCAGCCGGCGGATGGGCTATCGCGCCGGCGAGGGGGCCTCGCTTAACAACCTGGCCTTCCTCCAGTTGCTGAGCGGTCGCTTCGAGGAGTGCCGGCAGATCCTGGCGAACTCGATTGCCATCGGGCGGGCGCTCAACGATGCGACGATCCTGCTGAACGCCCTCAACAACCAGGCGCAATTGGAGATTCTCACCGGTGAGCCGGAGACGGCGCTGGCTGTGGTCGAGGAGAGCCTGACCATGGCGCACACCGCCGGGGCCCGCGAGCTCGAGGCAGAGTCCCACTGGTTATTGGCTGAGGCGCTCTGTAGCGCCGGGAGGTCCGCTGAGGCGCTGGGCGCCGCCCACCGGGCGATCGTGCTGGCTGGCGACCTGGACAGCCAGATCAACCTCGGAATTGCACGGCGGACGCTGGCCCGCTGCGCCCTGGCCGCGGGCGACCTCGACGAGGCCGAAGACCAACTCGGCCGCAGCGCACGCATCTTTGACCGGTTCCACCATCCGTACGAGCAGGCTCGCAC
>DOUV01000863.1:0-2580 GCA_003520455.1 Chloroflexota bacterium
GTCGAGATGTTCGTCGGCGTCGGTGCCTCGCGGGTGCGCGACCTGTTCGAGCAGGGCAAGAAGAACGCCCCCTGCATCATCTTCATCGACGAGATCGACGCCGTCGGCCGCCATCGCGGCGCCGGCCTCGGCGGCGCGTACGCACTCGTCCGCAATCTCCTGCGGAGTGAGCGGGAGGGAGGGGGTCTGCTCGCGGCTCAGCTCGGCGCCGACGACCGCACAGGTGATGATGAGTGGAGTCACGATTCATATTCCTCGTGTGGCTCTGCCAACGATCCCGGCATGCAATGCCGCCAGGACGATTCGCCCGGCGGGTTCAAGGTCGTGAGCGATCGGGTTCACAGACCATCCGTGCGGCGGAAGAGGGCCGCCTGCACCGACCGCGTAATCGGCAGTGGTTGGTCAAGATCCGGGTAGCGCTCGTCGAGCCAGCCGCGGAGCGCTCCCAGCGCCTCCCGGTAGCGTGACTCCGGCAGCGCCCAGAGCGAGGACCAGGTCCGAGCGACCAACATGTCGTAGACCTGGCGCGGACTCTCTTCGTCCTGCCACACGCCGGCCGGCCGCGCCTCGACCTGTTGAAAGCCCAGGCCGGCGAGCGCCGCGGCGATCACGGCATCGTCCCGAGGCCCCAGGGATTTCGGCTTCGCGCCCGCTTCGGCCAGCAGCGCGCGGAAGTGGGTCACGATCTGGCGCGGCTCGTCCTCGTCGTCCGTCTGGTGGGCCAGCAGCAGGGCACCCCGCGGCCGCAACACGCGCGCGACCTCCGCCAGAGCACGCAACCAACCCGAGACGAGATGCAGGATATGGACGCCCACCACCAGATCGAACTGCTGACCGGCCAGGGGAAGATGGGTGATGTCGCCCTCCACGACGGCCACCGCTTCCGCCCGCTGTTTCCCCCGCAGGACTTCCAGCATCGGGCGCGAGAGGTCCACACCGATATACACCCGCGCGTGGCGGCTCAGCGGCAGCGCGATGCGTCCGGTTCCCACCCCGATCTCAAGCACCCGCTCGCGACCCGTGAGACCCGCCATCTCCGCCAGGCCGGCGGCCACCTGAGACTCGACCCCCGGCGGAAACCCGCGGGTCGCATCGTAGAACGAAGCCGCACGGTCGAAGGCAATCGAGCGGCTCATGCCGGGCTCCGGCCGCGCTGGCGCTCTGCCAGGACCACACAGGTGCCACTCGCGCGGCAGACCAGCAGCGGCTCCGCCAGGACCTCGGCCGCCGACTCGCTGAGATCCGGGCGGGCCTGGATGACGCGCCAGGCCTCGAAAACCATCTTGCGGCTCGTCCGGCCCGTGTCCACGATCCGCCCGCGGGCCTCGATGTAGTCGCCCGCGCGCATTGGCGCCAGGAACTCAACGTTGTCGTAGGCCCGGAAGAGTCCCTCGTCACCATCGTGCCGAATCAGCAGCTCCGTCGCCACGTCGCCGAAAAGCTGCAGCGCCCTGGCGCCATCGACCAACCCCCCGCCATAGTGCGCATCCTGCGCCGACAGCCGCACTCGGACGGTCGCCGTGATTTCGCCGGCAGCATTCATAGCAGGCTCCTTCCTCTCTCCCACCCCCGGCGCGCCAGTTCCTGAACGATGAACGCGGCCACCTGCTCGGGCACCGTGCCGCGCCCGAAGCCGGCATCGTAGCCGAGCTCGATGGCCAGGTGCTGGCTGATATTCGGTCCGCCGACAATCAAGACGACCCCATCCCGAATCCCCTCAGCCTCCAACAGATCGGCGAGTTGGTTCAGATTGCGCAGGTGGATGTCCTTCTGCGTGACAACCTGGGAGACCAGGATGGCCCGGGCCTTTTCCTCAATGGCCCGCGCCACCAGAGTCTCGACAGGGATCTGGGCGCCCAGGTTGATGACGCGGAAGGCACTGTAGCGCTCCAGACCGTAGTGACCGGCAAAGCCCTTCATATTAAGAATGGCATCGATGCCAACCGTATGCGCATCAGCGCCGATACATGCCCCCACGATGGTGACCGGCCCGGCGAACCGCTCGGCGGCGAACGCATCCACCGCCTCGCGCCCCATCGGCTGATAGCGCACTCTGGGCACCTCCAGCGCCTTGAAGTCGACGCTGTGCTGCGACTGCCCGTAGAGCACGAAGAAGCTGAACGCCTGGCCCATCGGCTCCATCGTGACCACCCGTACCTCGTCCAGACCCATCTGGGAAACCAGAACGCGGGCCGCCTCCTCCGCCTCGGGGGAGGGCGGGACCGGTAACGTGAAGCTGAGCTGCACGACACCGTCGTTCATTGCGTCGCCATAGGGCTTGAGGCGGGAGAGATCGACCTGGCCACTTTCAGACATAGCACTCACCCTTCACCCTGTCCAGACACCCCACCGTCCCCCACCAGGGAGTCTCGCCTCGCCCGCAGGCACAGTCCCCGGCAAAACCGGCTCGCCGGAGCGTACCCCGCGGGGCAGAGCGTCTCGACCACCCCTCAACCCGCAGCCTTTCCATCACCCCGAAAGGGTTCTAATACTCCAGCGCCCTCAACCTTCCCAACCTTCAACCCCCCACCTTCAACCTTCGTAACTGCTCCGCCGCTCCCGGCGGATCGCCAGATCCGC
>DOUV01000863.1:2656-5412 GCA_003520455.1 Chloroflexota bacterium
GCTCCCGGCGGATCGCCAGATCCGCCGACCGCGCTGGCCGGACCACGCCCTTTTGGCCACCTCATTGGCCTGGATTTGGCAATCCAGGCCGAGCAGCTGCGGAGTTACCAACCTTCAACCTTCCTAACCTTCAACCCTTCCATCACCCCGAAAGGATTCCAATACTCCGGCCCCTTCAGCAGCACCCCCTCCAGCCCTTTGCCGCCCTCCCGCGAGCGAGCAATGTCGGCGAACATGGCGCGCTCGATGGCGGCGAAGAGGCCGATGGCGGCAATCTCTTCGAGCATCTCTGTCGCCGCGCGCAGCGTCTCATTGGCGCGCCGCTCGATGCGCCCGCCGGGTCTGAACTCGATCTCCTCGCCCAGGTGCGCCATGTTGTTCTTGACGTAGGAGGCTGCTTTGAGGCTGAGGTAGCGGTCCTGCATCAGTGGAGTGTGCAGCGCCTCGGTCAGGATGCCAACCAGGTGGATGCTCTGCCTGGTCAGCACGCTGGCGACGTTGAAGAGCGTATCCTGAACGTGGCCCTGGAAGATGTTGCCGGTCATGTAGCGCGTCGGCGGCATGTATTTGATCGGACAGGTGGGGAAGAGCTCGCGCACGAGTTGGGCCTGGGCCACCTCCCAGAGAAAGCCGTCCGGCAGAGCCGGGTTCATCTCGAAGGCATGGCCGAGACCCATCTGCTCGTCGGCCATCCCGGCCAGGCGTGCCAGCGCCTGGTTGATCATCTGGCTGGCGATGACGGTGTGGGCCTGCTCGTACGCGTCGGCAGTGGTGAGGTAGTTATCCTCGCCGGTGTTGATGATGATGTTGGCGCGCGCCACAATCCGGCGACTGAACTGTTGGTCGATCAGGGTGCGCTGCATGTTGATGTCGCGGAAGATGATGCCGTACTTGGCATCATTGAGCAACATGTCCAACCGCTCCAGCGCGGCTGCGACGGTGATCTCGGGCATGCAGAGGCCCGACGCGTAGTTGGTGAGCCGCACGTAGCGGCCGGCCCGGTGGCTCTCCTCGTCCAGCGCTGCCCGCATCAGCGCGAAATTCGCCTGGGTGGCGAAGGTGCCGCCGAAGCCCTCGGTGGTCGTCCCGTAGGGGATGTAGTCCAACAGACTCTGAGCGGTCGAGCGGATGACGGCGATGACGTCGGCCCCCGCCGCCACCGCGGTGCGCGCCTGCGACACATCCTCGAAGATGTTCCCGCTGGCGACTATCACGTAGAGCCAGGGCGGCGGACTCTCGCCGAGTTCATCCACCAGCGCATCGCACGCGTCGCGAGCCGCATCCACCCGGGCCCAGCCAGCGGTGATGAAGGGGGCCAGTGCCCGCTCGACGGCAACCGGGTCCGCCGCGAGCGTGTGCCAGCTCCCAGGGGGCATGTGCTCGGCCACCGCCTCAGCCACTGCCTGCGGCGAGTCCCCGAGCCCCGCAACCATCGCGCTGCCCACCCAGAAGGCGGCTCCCCGCCCGAGCAGCCGCTCGCGCCGGAGCTGATCCACCACGACATTGGGGAGTGGGACATCCCGCCGGTTGACGCCGTCCACCCCGAGCAGCCGCAACACCGCCCGCTCGACACTGATCGTCGTGCGTGGCTCGATGAAGGCCACGACATCGGCGGCCACCGTCGCGGCCGCCCGGCGCGCGCGTTCGATCAGGCTGTTGTCCAGTCGTAGATGAGCCATGCGCTTCCTCGAATCAAGCAATCTGCGGCCCGTTCCCTCGCTTCAGTGGCGAATGAGCCAGAGCGCATACAAGATCTCGTCCTCGTACTCACCGGTCTGCGTCTTGTAGTGGTCGCGCCGGCGGCCTTCCTCCCGGAACCCAAACTTTCGTAAGAGTGCCCGGACCCCGTCGTTCCCCGCTCGCACGGCCCCCTCGACCTTTTCGATGTGCTGGATGCGGCCCCACCGCAAGGCCGCCCGCATCATGGCTGAGCCCAACCCCACGCCCCGCGCCGTCGTCGCCAGGGCCATGTAGACCTCCGCGCAGTGGCGGGCCAGGGCCTCCTCCCGCCGGCCGAACCAGAGATCCCCGACCAGGACGTCGTCGTGCAAGGCCAGGAGCTCGAGTGCATCGAGTGAGTCGGCGCTCGGGATGGTGGCCCGGATTCGTGTCGCCAGGCGCTTCGGATCGTCCGCACCCCCGAAGAAGCGTCCCTCGCCCGCGACCTCGGCCCGGAAGGCGGCCATGCTCTCGGCATCGGCGCCCCGCGCCAGGCGCAGTTGCACGCGGCGCCCATCACGGAGCGTTACGATCTGTTCGAGCCGAACTGCCATACGACCTTCCTCGCGGACCTGGATTACACCGGCACGTCGAGCTGGGCCGTGGCCAGAACGGCACCCTCGTCGGCGACATTGATGACCGGCACCGGGGCAAGCGCTCCCGCCAGGGCATCACGCAACTCGCCGGCCGGGAGGCTCTGGCGGCCGTGTCTGTACGGGTTGACCGTCACGGCCAGCAGTGGCGTCACGTGAAGAGGGGCAAGGCTGATTCCGCGATCACCTAAACGGCGCGCATGGGGGGCATCGAGGAGCAGACAGGCCGCATCGGGGACGACGATCGCCAGCGGGCCGGCGTCCCCGGCCGCCAACTCGTTGGCGACCCCGTTGGTGAGCGCGCCGGGAAGCACCAGCGCCTCCACGGGTAGCAGGGATACCCCCTGGTGGTTGCCCGTGCGGAGGGTCTCGGCAATCGCGGCGCCCTGGCCCAGGGCGGTGCGCCAGGGCAACGCCACGCTCCCACCGCCGGCCGTGAGCAGG
>DOUV01000865.1 GCA_003520455.1 Chloroflexota bacterium
ACGGCATGAGTTGTTTGGCCCGTCCGAACCGGGTGGCCTGGCCGGCGGCGAGGACCACGCCCGCCGTGCGGCCGTACACCCGCAACCCGGCATCGGCTGCGCGAACCGCGCCGACGACAACCTCGTCAATCGCCGGTGACTGCAGGAGCAGACGCGCGATCGCGATCGCGCCGTCCAGGTTCAGATCGGCTTTATTGACCAGCGGAACCACGCGCGCTGCGGCCGGTCGCCCCTTGAAGCCTCCTTGCGGGTGAGTAAGGACCGCTGCCACCAGTTCCGGGGTGACGGAGGTGCCCAGGGGGGTGCCCGTCAGGGACGCGATCACGTCGGCCCGATGCACGGATTCCTCGTCCAGCGGGTGCCCGAGCACGTCAGCCCCGACGACCGGGACAAGATGGGTGGTGCTCGACGGAACCACCGGCTCGTAGGCAGCGGGCGCCTTGAACGGGCGCATCCGGCTGCCATCGGCCTCGACGAGCACGGCGTCTACATCTGGGCGGCCAGCCAGGCGATCGACCTCGGCCGGATCAAGGCCGGTGGCCTTGCCGCACCCGTCGCTGCTCCCCGTAACCAGGACCTGACCACGCTCTGCGAGGAGGTCACCCAGCTGGTCAAGTGCGCCCTGGCCGAGCCAGGCCGGGCTGAGCCGGATCTGAGCTTCGAAGATCCGCGTCGTGGTGGTCACGACGACGCGGTGGCCGGTGGCGGCGAGCTCGTGCGCCAGGCGAAACATGGCGGAACTCTTCCCGCCAGCGCCCACGAAGGCAACGACCGGGCAACTCGACGCTTCGAGGCGAAGGGCGCAACGCAAGTCAATCTGGGGGGTTTTCTTATTCTGCATGGTGTGGCACTGTAGGTCGCTCGCGGGCCGTTGTCAACTTGATGAGACCAGGCGGGGCTGGTACAGGCTAGACAACGCGAGTCGTTGTGCTACAATCGGCTCCTTAAGATCGACGGACTCCCACCCCGTTCGCGTGCCGGTTTTCAAGGGGAGCGGACCTCATGGATAGAATCACCTTCGCCCCAATCGTCGCTATCCTCCTCGGCTATCTTATCGGCTCCATTCCCGTGGGGCTGGTCGTTGGACGTATCCGCGGTGTTGATCCGCGCATGGTCGGGAGCGGCCGCACGGGAGGGACGAACGTCTACCGGGCGGCCGGTCCAGCCGCCGGCATCATCACGGCGGTCCTGGATACCCTGAAAGGCGCCGTCGCCGTCGCGCTCGTGAGAATCCTCTTCCCCGGTGTCCCGTTGGCGGCGGCGCTGGCCGCATTAGCTGCGGTTGTAGGCCACAACTGGTCCCTCTTCCTGCGCTTCAGGGGCGGCGCCGGAACCATGACCAACCTCGGCAATCTTCTGATTCTCTTCTGGCCGATCTTCGTTATCGCCGGCCTGCTCGGCCTCGCGACCCTCTACTTCTCGCGCATGTCTTCGCTCGCCTCGCTTGTGGTTGCGTGGGGCGCCGCGGTGCTCTTTATCCTCTTCGCGCTCTTGGGAAGCGCGCCGCCGGCCTTCATCGTCTATGGTATCGGGCAAGCGTTGCTGATCACCTGGTCGCTTCGCCCCAACATCCGGCGTATTCGAGCAGGGACCGAGCGCCGGGTCGGCGAACATGGCGCCGGGCACTGATCCGCCCGGCCTCTTTTGAGGGCGGGCGAATGCTTCATTGTCCAGGCGCGATGCACCTGTGTCCCTTGGGAGGACGCACGCGGCGGTGTCAAATGGCCTTCTGCAGCCCCACAGACCATGCCGAAGGCGCGTCGCTCCTCGCTCGCCCGGCTTTCGAGTCGCCCTGAAAGAGGTCGGTAGGGTGCTTGACAGTTCCGAGCATCATTGTTAAAGTGATTAGGCGTTTGTTGACATCTCCTTCGAAAACACAACTGTTTGTCAGGCGGTAGCTGGGACCTTGCGCCGGGAGGCTGGTCGTACGAGACCAGAACTGGTCGCGGCGCAGTATGGTCTTTGCCGCACCTTCACAAGTTTCCACAACAGCCCCTCAGCTCCCTCCTTTCTCGAAGGCAGGGAGCGAGCCAGGAGCAGGAGAAAGGGGCGGCACCCGGTTGCGCCTGGCGCTCGCTCTCCCGACATCCAATGCCCTTTCATCTAAACATAATAGTATCCTGATCGTAGGCGATCAGTTCAACGAAATTGAACCCTGACAACCGTCATGTGACTGAAAAGACAATGGTAATGGGCCGGTCCGGCTCTTGGAAGTACTATGCAGCGAGCGGATGGACCCAGCCGGGCGAGTCTTGACCGGAGTCTCAAGCGGAGGCTCCGTGATCGGATCCGTACGCTCTGCTCACTGTGGAGCGTTTCCGGCGCCTTCATCCTCAGATAGCGAAGAGTACCGGACGGCCTTTGGCCCACTATCGAAACGATTCCTTCGGATGAAAGGAGGTCCTATCGAATCCAGCCGCCGGTTTTGCCCTCCTGATTCGTCGTTATCTATACCCGCAAGTACCTCGGAGGCACACAATGCAAAACTTCTTGGGCGAACTTCTGGGAACGATGTTTCTGATCATCCTCGGCGATGGCGTCGTCGCCGGTGTGCTCCTGGCCCGATCCAAGGCCGAGAACTCAGGCTGGATTGTCATCACGACGGGCTGGGCGTTGGCGGTGATGGTCGGCGTCTTCGTGGCCATCTCGGCCGGGTCATCCCCCGCTCACATCAACCCGGCTGTGACCGTCGCCAGTCTCTTCGTGCCCGGCTCCGGTATCACCATCCCAATCGCCATTGCCATGATCATCGCCCAGTTCATCGGCGCCTTCCTGGGCGGTGTGATCGTCTACCTGGCATATCTTCCCCACTGGGCTGTCACCGCTGATCCCGGCCTGAAACTGGCAGTCTTCTCCACTGGTCCGGCGATCCGCAATACGTCGACCAATTTGATCACCGAGATTATCGGTACCTTCGTCCTGGTGGCGGGAGTAGGCGCTATCTTCGGACGAGGGTTGGGTCCAACGCCGGCCTCCAACCTCGGTCCCTTCCTGGTGGGAGCGCTGGTCTGGGGCATCGGTCTCTCGCTGGGCGGCCCCACCGGCTACGCCATCAACCCGGCCCGTGACCTGGGCCCGCGGATCGCGCACGCGGTGCTGCCGATTGCCGGGAAGGGCCGCTCCGACTGGGACTATAGCTGGATCCCTGTCGTTGGCCCGGTGATCGGTGGTATCATTGGTGGTCTTCTGTGGGCGTTGGTCTTCGCCGTACGATGAGAGGACGGCCGGCGTCCACCAATAGGAGAAAGGGGACGTACCGTGAAAAAACTGATCAATGAGCCCCAAAACGTGGTGGAGGAGGCTCTGGCGGGAATGGCCGCGGCGCATCCTGAGCTGATCCGGGTGCACTTCGACCCGAACTACATCGTCCGGGCCGATGCGCCCATTCAAGGGAAGGTCGGCATCGTGTCGGGCGGTGGCAGTGGGCACGAGCCGATGCACGGTGGCTTTGTGGGGCGCGGCATGCTCGACGCCGCCTGTCCCGGCGCTGTCTTCACCTCACCAACGCCTGACCAGATGCTGGAGGCCACCAAAGCCGTGAACGGCGGCGCGGGCGTGCTGCACATCGTCAAGAACTACACCGGCGACGTGATGAACTTCGAGATGTCCGCCGAGTTGGCCCAGGGCGAAGGCATCGAGGTCGCCTCGGTGGTCATCAACGACGACGTCGCCGTCCAGGACAGCCTCTACACCGCCGGCCGCCGTGGGGTGGGCGGAACGGTACTGGCGGAGAAAATCTGCGGCGCGGCGGCCGAGAAGGGCCATGACCTGCAGCGCGTCGCGGATCTCTGCCGGCGGGTCAATGCCAACGTCCGCAGCATGGGCATGGCCTTGACTTCCTGTACCGTGCCCCACGTCGGCCACCCGACCTTCGAGCTCGGTGAGAACGAGATGGAGATCGGCATCGGAATTCATGGCGAGCCGGGCCGTCAGCGCCTGCCGCTGGAGCCCGCCGACCAGATCGTCGAGCGCCTGGTGACGCCGATTCTCGAAGACCTGCCCTTCAACAGCGGCGACGAGGTCCTCGCCTTCGTCAACGGCATGGGCGGCACCCCCCAGATCGAGCTCTACGTCGTGTATCGCAAGGTTCACCAGATGCTCACCGAACGGGGCATCAAAATTGCTCGCAACCTGATCGGTAGCTACATTACCTCCCTCGAGATGGCCGGGACATCGATCACCCTCCTCCGGCTCGACGATGAGATGAAGGCGCTGTGGGACGATCCGGTGGTCACCCCAGGGTTGCGCTGGGGTGCCTAGCGCAACGATCAGGGAGTCAGACTTCCGAAGTCTCGGGAGACTTCGGAAGTCTGCGACCACGTGTCCACGGCAACGACTTGACCGATGGTCTGGCAACGTCTCTGGAGTGCCCCTGGATAGAGGAAAGCCATGGCAACAACGACTGCTGATACGATTCGCTTTGTCGAGGCGGCTGCCGCCACGATCGCCGAAAATAGTGCCTATCTCACTCGACTCGACGCCGCCATCGGCGACGCCGACCATGGAGCCAATATGGAGCGCGGCTTTCGAGCCGTTCTCGAGAAGCTCCCGGGGGTTGCCGAGAAGACGCCCGCCGACGTGCTCAAGCTGGTCGGCATGACGCTGGTGGCCAGGGTCGGAGGTGCAGGCGGCCCGCTCTACGGCACCGCCTTCATGCAGGCGGGGATGGCTGTCCAGGGCAAAGGGACGCTCGATCCTGCCGACGTGGGCGCCGCCCTCGCGGCGGCGCTGAAGGGCGTTGTGAACCGTGGCAAGGCTGAGGTCGGCGACAAAACCATGGTGGACGCATTGACCCCGGCGGTTGCAGCCGCCCAGGCGGCCCTCGAGCAGGGCGATGACCTCGCTACGATCCTGGGAAAGGCGGCCGAGGCGGCCCGCTCCGGAATGGAGAGTACCATCCCACTCGTGGCTCGCAAGGGTCGTGCCAGTTACCTGGGAGAACGTAGCGCCGGTCACCAGGATCCCGGGGCGACCTCCAGCTATCTCCTGCTCAAAACGCTGGCGGCGGTCGCCGCCAGCACGTAATTTCCGACCCAACGACCAGGCCGCCGCCCACCTGGGCGGCGGCTCCCCCCCAGCTCAGGAAGGAGTATTTCAATGGCGAAGTACGTGGGTGCCGTCGACCAGGGAACGACCAGTACCCGGTTCATGATTTTCGATCACGGTGGCAACGTGATCGGGGTCCATCAACTCGAACACGAGCAGATCTACCCGCAGCCTGGTTGGGTCGAGCACGACCCGATGGAGATCTGGGAGCGAACCCGAACCGTGATCCAGGGGGCGATGCAGCGCGCCGGCATCACCGCCAGCGATCTCGCGGCGGTTGGTGTGACCAATCAGCGCGAAACCACCGTGGTTTGGGACAAGAATACCAGTCGCCCATATTACAATGCCATCGTATGGCAGGATCTCCGCACCGACCGTATCGTCAATCGTCTGGAACGGGAGGGCAAGGGCGACGTTATCCGCCAAAAGGCTGGCCTCCCCCCGGCCACCTACTTCTCGGGCGGCAAGATCCAATGGATTCTGGAGAATGTCGACGGTGTGCGCGCGGCCGCCGAGCGCGGCGAGGCCATCTTCGGCAACATTGATACCTGGGTCATCTGGAATCTGACCGGTGGCCCGAACGGCGGCGCCCATGTCACCGACGTGACCAATGCCAGCCGCACGATGCTCATGAACCTCAAGACCCTCGATTGGGATGACGAGCTCATCAGCTTCTTCGGCATCCCGAAGGCGATGCTCCCCCAGATTCGCCCCTCGAGCGATCCCAACTTCTACGGCACGACCGAGGCCAGCGGCCCCTTCGGCGCGGCGCTCCCGGTCTGCGGTGACCTCGGCGACCAGCAGGCCGCGACGGTCGGCCAGGTAGCCTTCAATCCGGGCGAGGCGAAGAACACCTATGGCACCGGCAACTTCATGTTGCTCAACACCGGGACCGAGATCGTCCCTTCGAAGAGCGGCCTGCTGACCACCGTCTGCTACAAGATAGGGGACGATGCGGCCGTGTATGCGCTCGAGGGCTCGATCGCGATCACCGGTGCCGCGGTGCAGTGGCTGCGCGATAACCTGGGCCTCATCACGTCGGCCGCCGAGATCGAAGCGCTGGCCAACACCGTCCAGGACAGCGGCGGCATCTATTTCGTACCGGCCTTCTCGGGCCTCTTCGCCCCCTACTGGCGCAACGATGCGCGCGGGGCGATCGTCGGCCTGACCCGCTACATCAACCGAGGCCACGTCGCCCGGGCCACCCTCGAATCCATCTGCTACCAGACCAAAGAGGTTCTGGATGCGATGGTGAAGGACTCCGGCGTCGACCTCGACGTCCTCAAGGTCGACGGCGGCGCGACTGCCAATGACACCCTCATGCAGCTCCAGGCCGACATCCTCGGCGTGCCCGTCGTGCGGCCGGTCGTGGCCGAGACAACCAGCCTGGGGGCGGTCTATGCGGCCGGCCTCGCGACCGATTTCTGGAACAACCTCCAGGATACCGTCCAGAATTGGCAGGTGGACAAGCGTTGGGAGCCCCAGTGGGCCGAGGAGCAACGCCAGGAGGGCTACGCCGGCTGGAAGAAGGCCGTCGAGCGTACCTTCAACTGGGTTGAGGTCGGCGAGTAGGAACGGGCCGTCATCAGAGGGGTGGGGCGCGAGCCTCCACCCCTCTCTTCTGTGAGCGTTTTGCCTCAACCGAATCACCGCGCTCGCCCTGGTCGCCATCTTCGGCGAGTGGCCGGTGGTCACGGCCGGCCTGATCCACGGACTGAACGAGGCGCCCCGGTGAGGTGGCTTGTCACCCAGGACGCGGAGTGCGCATGGGCTCTCGTGTTCGGGGCTTGTGGCACGTCGTTGAGAGATGGTACAATGCGTGTAACTCCTCAGCCGCTCGGCCTGGATTGCCAAATCCAGGCCAATGAGATGCCGAAACGGGCCTGGTCCGGCCAGCTGGGCCGGGAGCGGCTGAGGAGTTAGCAATGCGTCCACCCAGTGTCTACTCCGGGAGCGAGAATGCGATGAAGCAGATTTCCACCGAAGTCGTCGTTATCGGTGGCGGCGCCACCGGCGCCGGCACGGTGCGCGACGTGGCGATGCGCGGCTTCAAGACGATCCTGGTTGAGAAATCAGATCTCACCCATGGCACGACCGGCCGTTACCACGGCCTCCTCCACAGCGGCGGTCGCTACGCGGTGAAGGATCAAGTCTCGGCCCGCGAGTGCATCGAAGAGAATTACGTCCTCCGCCGCATTCTCCCGTTTGCCATCGAGGACACCGGTGGTTATTTTGTAACCACTCCCTGGGACGATCCCGCCTTTGCGGATCGCTTCGTCGAGGGATGTCGCGAGTGTGGCATCCCGGTCGAGGAGATCTCCATCGTCCAGATGCTCCGTGAGGAGCCGCGCCTCAACCCCCAGATCCTGCGCTGCTTCCGCGTCCCCGACGCTGCCGCCGATTCGTTCCTCTCCACCCACGCCAACGTGCTTTCAGCCAAACAGTATGGCGCCCAAATCTGGACCTACCACCGCGTGGTCGAGTTCATCAAGCAGCAGGAGCGCATCGTTGCCACGGTCGTCGAGAACTTGCTGACAGGCGAGCGTATCCGGATTGACTGCGATTTCGTCGTCAACGCCTCAGGTGCCTGGGCCGGGCTGGTCGCCGGGCTCGCCGGCTGCGACGTCACGGTGATTCCCGGCAAGGGCACAATGGTGGCGATGAACCATCGCATGGTCAACACCGTCGTGAACCGCTGCAAGATGCCTGCGGACGGCGACATCCTCGTCCCGATTCGCACCGTCGCGGTCATGGGCACCACCGACATCCGCGTCCCCGACCCCGAGCACTATGGGATCGAGGCCTGGGAGGTCGAACTGATGCTCGACGAGGGCGAGAAGCTGGTGCCCGGCTTCAAGGACATGCGCGTGCTGCGTGCGTGGGCCGGCGTCCGCCCGCTCTACCAGGAGAAATCGGCCGGGGTGGACACCCGTGACGTCAGCCGCACCTACACGCTCCTCGACCATGAGACCCGCGACGGGGTGCATGGCTTCCTCACCATCACCGGTGGCAAATGGACCACCTACCGCCAGATGGCCCAGGTCGTCACAGATGCAGTCTGCCAGAAGCTGGGTGTCGAGCGGCGCTGCCGGACGGCGGAGGAGCCCTGCCCCAACCCGGAGGATCGCGCGGGCCAGGGGCTCTTCTGGAAGGGCGTACCGCTGGCGCAGGTTGAGGCGGGTAAAGCCTGGGGGCGCCTCGTCTGTGAATGTGAGTTGGTCGAACGCGAGCGCATCGAGAAAGCGATCGTCGAGGGGGGTGCCACCAGCCTGGACGATATCCGCCGCGACAATCGCATGGGGATGGGACCCTGCCAGGGCGGTTTCTGCACCTACCGCGCCGCCAGCATCCTCCATGAGCTGCGCCAGGCCGATGTGGCCGAGACCAACGCGGCCTTGCGCGACTTCCTCCAGGAGCGCTGGAAAGGCTTAACCTCGATCCTCTGGGGCGACCAGCTGAAGCAGGAGCGCCTCGACGAGCTGATCTACCTCAGCCTCATGAACGTCGAGTTTCTCCCCGTGAGCGAACGGCGCCACCCGCTGGCCGAATTCTATAAGTACAATCCCGTCGAAGAGGTCGGGCGGGCGGCCGCGCACGTGTAGCTGCGTTCGCGCTTGATCGCTCGTGTCGGATCGAGATATCAGCGAGGCGACGTAGAGTGAGCGTCGTCATTCCGGATGGCATCCTGTACGCAACAGACCTGTCTGAGGCTCACGTCCTAAAAGACTCAACGTGAAGCAGGATTTGCACGCAGGCGGCTGTTTCCCGAGATGATTTTCTGAAAGCCTGGGCTCAACCGTGAGCCTGGCAACGACCCAGGACCGGGTTTAGGGATGCGAGATGAACCCGAACGAACGAACCATCGTCAACGGCGGCGGGCTGGCCGGCCTGGCGGCCGCCGCAACCCTGGCCGAGGCCGGTCGCCTCGTGACCGTGCTCGCCAAGGGGAT
>DOUV01000693.1 GCA_003520455.1 Chloroflexota bacterium
CCCTCAGGGCACCCCGGTGGGGGCGCCCCACAGGGCAAAGGTGGGCTTTTCGTGAGGCTTTCCCCCTGTGGGGGGCGCCCAAGCGCGGCGATCTCGTTTGGGGGCGCCCCGCAGGGCGAGCCCTTGCCCGCCGCCCCTACGGCGTCCGTACGTTGTTTCTACCCTACGGGGGATCCCCTTACGTCAACGATCCAGGAAGGGGCTCCCCCGCCGGGGATGTCGCGCCCATGTGCTATTCTTTCGTTACGGGTTGAGCCCGTCTTCTGCACCTTTCCGCCCTGAGGGGCGCCCCCAGGCGTCCGCCTCACGGTAAGGGCATCCCTCGGAGGGGACAACGTAGAGGTTGCCGGTTGCGGCGGCGAGACTCCCGCCGCGTACGCCCTGAGGGGCGTCCCCAGGCGAGTACCAGACGCTTGGGCGTCCCCCGTAGGGGGAAACCTGTAGAGCTTTCAAGGTGCACCTCTTGGGCTCGGACGGAGCCTTCAGGCGCCAACGTAGTGGGTTGCCACATGCGTTGCCTGAGAAGCCGCCGCGCTTTCAGCGCGTGCGGAGTGTCACTTCTACTTCGACGCGTACTTCGGCCGGTCCGGCGCCGGTCCTGGTGCTGCAAGGCGAAGAGCGAGCGCCGCAGGCCTCCAAGTGTACGGCCGGTACAGGCTCGGCGTCAGCGAGATCGACGGGGCAGGTCGTGATGCGACGAATGTCCCATCGATGCTCTCGTGCCACCTGCCCCGTAATGTCGAGCGTGTTGCCGACCCTCAGCGCGTGGCCATAACTGGACGGGCGGCAGGTACATCCGCTCCAGTTGAAGCATTTCAAACGGCGTGAGCACGACTTCGGCCTCCGAAGGCGCTCCAAACCGGCAACCCGGCGCTCATCGTGTGAGTCCGGTAGAACTGTCGTGCTGTTCCTGATGGAACGCCTCGACGACCTCGTCAGTGGTTTTGACCCGAGCGAACACCCCGTCCATGACGCGCAGTGAGGCCCGGTGCAGTTCCTCGGTCCAACTGGCGCAGGCGTCGGATACCACGATCACGCCATAGCCCAGATCGGTTGCATCACGGGCAGCCGACTCGACACAGCCACTGGTCATCACACCGCCCATGATAAGGTTGCGTATCCCCATCGAGGTCAGTACGTGATGGATATGCGAGCTGTTGAAAACGCTACCGGTGGTCTTCGAGAAGACCATCTCGTCGCCAACCGGGGCGATCTCGTCCAGAATGTCCGCGTCGCGGGAGGCGGCCGGGCTGTGGATGTTGAGATCCTTGTGGATTCTCCCGCGGTCGCGGCCATCGCGGGTCATCGCCTGGATGCGGCTGAACATGACCTCAATTCCGATGGCGCGGCAGGTCTGCTGCAAGCGGCGAATGTTCGGGACGATTATCGACAGGGCCTGCGCGAAGTAGTCCAGCCCGGCAGTCAGTCCGAGCTGGCGCTTACGGGCGAAGATGCCGTGGTCCAAAGAAGCGTCGGCGTACTGCATGTCGATGACCAATAGGGCCGTTGAACCCGCGGTGAGGGACAACGCCGGCAGTGGAGGCCGCCAATTGAGATAGGGATCGTCGGGAGGGTAGTACACGACGCACACTTTTCCTTATCATTGTGAATGGCGCCCTGCAACGGATTGGTTGTGCGAATGAGTGGCATTACTCCGGTTGCTTCTCTGGCCGCAGTGCGCGCAACACGCGCATGGCGCGCTCTTGCGCGTCGAGGATGTGTAGCCTGAGCGCCTCTTCAGCACGCGGAAGGTCCTTCGCCACCATGGCGCTCACGATCTGCTCGTGGACTTGTTTAGAGCCGTCCGGGTACTGATAGTGGGTCGTGCTGGTGAGGCCGATCAGGAGGCGGGTCTGCATACGCATGCTGTTCCACGCGGAATACAATCGACTGTGGTCGGCGAGGTGACAGATTCGCTCGTGAAATGAGAAGTCGAGCGCGATGGCTTGTTCAGGCGTCTCGGAACTGGTAATCGCATTGCCCAGTTCCTCGACAATCTGGCGAAGAGCGGTGATATCCTCAGCGTTGATGCGTCGCATGGCGCGCCGGAGTGCTTCGATCTCCAGAAGCAATCGTAGACTATAAATCTCTTCGATGTCCTTGTCCGTAAAATCGACGACGATGTACCCACGTCGTGGAACGCTCCGCACGATGCCCTCACGCTCGAGCGCTGCTAATGCCTCACGCACGGGTGCCCTGCTGACCCCGAGTTGATCGGCGAGTGTAGACTCGACGAGTCGTTCGCCCCGAGCGAACGCGCCGGCCAGAATCGCATTGACGATCTGGTTTTCGATTTCGTCGCGCAGGTTCGGAACCTGGACGTGTTGGAGGGGATAGGGTGATACGCCTTTATTGTTCCTCATTCAGAGCACCATTCTACGTTGTCGATTGTCGACAGACTTCAATACTCACTACTCTAGCACGGTTTTCGAGCCTGTCAAGATACCGGATGGCGTCTCTCACTTTCTGTAAAAGTGGCGCCTACGCGCCACTTTTACAGAAATATAACGATACTGGTGGCGAATTGGTACACGTCGCGGGCGCCGGTTTGGAGTGCGCACTGTTGCCCTTTTCCAAATGAATCTGAC
>DOUV01000694.1 GCA_003520455.1 Chloroflexota bacterium
AACTTTTTGCTACCTACTTAGAACGCCGCTGACGCCTTCCAGCCCAGCGGCCGGCGCGCATGTGGTTGATGTCACTCTCATCGAGAGGAGTGAGGCGGTTGTGGTGTGCCCCGCCTCTGGGAGCCCGGGCGTCCCGCCCGGGCTCCCAGAGGCGCCGGCCCCAATAATCCACGCAGCACACGGCTGTTCCCCGGCGGAATTCCTGTCATTGCTGGAACCCATCTTGTGGCCTACAATGAATCTGAGGTCACAGATGAGACAGGCACACTTCCGTTTCTACGCCGAACTGAATGACTTCCTTCCGCCGGATCGACGAAAGCGGACCTTCTCGCATCAATTCGTGGGGCGCGTATCGGCCAAGGATATGATCGAAGCGTTCGGGGTTCCACACACGGAGGTCGACCTGATCCTGGCAAACGGCGAATCCGTGGACTTCTCCTATCTCGTACAGGACGGTGATCGGGTGAGCGTCTATCCCGTGTTTGAATCGATCGACATCACGCCGCTCGTGCGCGTTCGTCCCCACCCACTCCGCGAGGTCCGCTTCGTTCTCGACACTCACCTGGGCAAGTTGGCAACCTACCTGCGACTGCTGGGCTTCGACACCCTCTATCGGAACGACTTCTCAGATGAAGAACTGGCCCAACTCTCGAGCAGCGAAGGACGGATTTTACTCACCCGCGATCGCGGCCTCCTGAAGCACAGTCGGGTCACCCATGGATACTATGTGAGGGACACGGCCCCCCGTCGCCAACTGGGGGAGGTGCTGCGGCGCTTCGACTTGTTCGGGTCCCTGGCCCCGCTTCAACGCTGTCTACGCTGCAATACTCTGCTGCAACCAGTCGCGAAGGAAGTCATCAGCGACCGTCTGCCGCCCAGGACGAAGCAGTATTACCATGAGTTCCGCATCTGTCAGGGATGTGGCCGGATCTACTGGAAAGGATCGCACTACAAACGTATGCTGCAGTTGATCGGCAGTGTTCTGCAAGGCAAACGGTCGGGCGAGCGCTTCCCCGATGATGATGACCTGCTGTGAGACCACCGCCCGTACGAGGTCCTCGCAGCCCAAGACCCGAGCACCTGATGCACGATCCACACCCGGACGATTCCCTTCGGCAGATCCGCGATCCGGCTCGAGCCGGCGATGGAGGGATCAGCAGCTTTGCCGAAGCAGGTGCCGGGCGTTGAGATGCACCGCAGGACGCCGCATGTGTGTTGGGGCGCCGGTATTCTCGTGTCGACCAAATCGGAGCCGCCTGCAGGAACAAGGTGCCACGCACTTCGGAAAGTGCGTGGCACCTTCCACCTCTTACCGAGTGGTCAGGCCATCCAGGTCGGTCAGGGGTAGATACCGCGAATCATTGCCGCTTTGGCCACGCGATCGATTGCCCGAATGTAGGCAGCTGTGCGCATGCTCACCTTCTTCTCACGAGCGACTTTGAGCACGGCGTCGAAGCTACTGACGAGGACCTGGTGGAGTCGCTCGTTGATCTCCTCCTCGGTCCAAAAGAACTGTTGTAGATCCTGGACCCACTCGAAGTAGGACACCGTCACGCCGCCGGCGTTACACAGGATATCCGGAATGACAAAGATGCCACGCTCGCGTAGAACGTCGTCGGCATCGGGCGTGGTTGGCCCGTTGGCGGCCTCGGCCACTAGCTTTGCCCGGACGCGCCCCACGTTAGCAGCGATGATCTGGTTTTCGAGCGCGGCAGGTACCAGCACATCACACCTCAACTCCAACAACTCCTGGTTCGTTACTGGATCAGCCTCAGGATAGTCGATGACTGAACCGGTCTCGTGCTTGTGGTGCAGTACATCGCGGGCATCCAGCCCGTGCGGGTTGTAGATGCCGCCCTTGGAATCGCTGACGGCCAGAATGCGAGCCCCGGCATCCTGCAGCAGGTAGGCGGCCACCGATCCGGCATTTCCGTACCCTTGCACCACCACCGCAGCCCCCGCGATGGGGATGTTGAGCAGTTGCATCACCCGAAGAGTGGTGCACATCACTCCGCGACCGGTCGCCTCACTGCGCCCCAACGACCCACCGATCTCGACCGGCTTCCCGGTCACGACGGCCGGCGTGGTGTAGCCACGATGCATAGAGTACGTGTCCATGATCCAGGCCATGATCTGTGGATTCGTATTCACGTCGGGGGCCGGAATATCGCCTTCAGGGTTCATCAGGATGCTGATCTCGGTGGCGTACCGGCGAGTGAGTTTTTGGAGTTCGGTCTGGGACAGCTTCTGAGGATCGCAAACCACGCCTCCCTTGGCGCCGCCAAAGGGGAGGCCGACTGTCGCGCATTTCCACGTCATCCACATCGCCAGCGCTCGGACCTCGTCGAGCGTAACGTCGGGATGGTAACGGATTCCTCCCTTGGTCGGCCCAAGAACGGCGTTGTGATGAACCCGATAGCCAGTGAATACCCGGATCGAGCCATCGTCCATCCGGACCGGGAAGTGCACGATCAGCTCACGCTTGGGCTCACGCAACATCTCGCGCACCCCATCCTCCAGGACCAGATAGGCCGCCGCACGGTCAAACTGCTCCCGCGCGACGTCCCAGGGATTGGGTTTTTCTTGCACAACGGGTCTGTCGAGCTGCAAAACAGCATCACGAATCATGGGTGATCCTCCTTGACGGCGCGCATGCTGCCGTCACAGTCGGGTATCGTTCCGATCCTGCGCCAGGAATTGGTGCTGCTCAGGTCTGCACCCCGTAAGTCGGCCGCGCTCAGGTCGGCCATAGTCAGATCGACGCCACTCAGGTCAGCCCAACTGAAGTCGGCTCCGATGAGATCGGCCGCGGGCACAATGGTATGGCCTCTGACTTCTATGGCGTCCTCCTTTTCAGTCGTAGGTGAACCGCGTGATTGCTCTGGATCGTCGAGCTGAGTCATCGATTCACTCCCGAACAAAAAAAGCCCCGACCGGGTCATCGGGGCGTGTTGCGGTTTCGTAATGAATTATGGACCCCCACGACCCTGTCGCTGAGGCCGCCGCAGGCGGGCCGCGGAGGAAGGTGGGAAGGTGACTGATCCTATGATACGCCGGAGAAAGAGCGAAGTAAGCAACGAGACTTCACCAAAAGTGCGTGACAAAAAGCACCCGGCGCGGCGACCCAGTATAGACACGCGGCCCGCGCCGGTCACCGGCGCGCATAATTCTTCACGACCAACACCGGGCAATGGGCGAACTCAATCACCCGTTCGGTGACGGAGCCGATGAGGATGCGGCGCGGACCACGGCGGCCGACGTGGCCCATGACGATGAGATCCACCGACAATTCGTCCGCGACGGCGACGATCTCCTGGTGGGGCTCGCCCTCTCGAATCGCCACGTGGATCTCCACACCCTCCTGGCGGGCCAACTCCTCCAGGTAGGCCAGGAAGTGCCGGCCAGTCTCCTCTAACTCGCGCCGCACCTCCGGTTCTCGTCGCTCGCTGAACCGGGTCAGCTCCTCGAGCACCAGCCTGTCGATTACATAGAGCAGCGTCACGCGGGTGCCAAAGGTCCGGGCCATACGAAACGCCAGCTGCGCGGCCTGGATGGACCCCTCAGAGCCGTCGCTGGGGACCAGGAAGTGACCGAACAGGGACTCAGTCATGGTGCGCCTCCTCCGGGGATACGCCCCGCCGTGCCTTGACGCGCTTGGCGTGCACGAAGGCTTCGCGTTCTTGTTCCTCCAGCACCTGGGCGATGGCGTGCAGCGTGGCCTCGTATTGGGGAATGAAGTTGTGTTCCAGTGCATTGACGCGGCGCTGCGTCTTCCGCAGTTCCACCGCCAGGCGCCAGGCCGTAGTGACCGCCTCAGCCAGGTGGCCGAGCAACTCGGCCACCTCCCGCCAGCGCTCGCGCGCCTCGTCCAACGATGCGCTGGTATCTCCCAGGCCGTACGGAAGAGGCAGCGCCGTCACCTCCACCTGCACGATGGGCACCGCGACGCCCATGACACTGCGCGGGGCAACCTGCGCATTCACTTCGCCGCCGCGCGCCAGGCCGATCCAATGCAGGCGCTCAACGCCCATGCTCATACGGGCTTCCTGGAGGACCTCGTAGGCGGTCTGGAAGCAGAGCCGCGCCTCCCGTTCCACTGCCTCCGCATCGTCAATCATCTCCAGGAGTTCGCGCGCCAGGACTTCGCGCTTACGCTGCAGGAGGTCGTAGCCCTCCCGCGCCTGGTCCAACTCCTCGCGGAGGCGCAGCAGGTTACTGCGCGTGGGCGGAACCTTGAGCAATTCGGGCCGCGTCCCCTCCATGCGTCAGGCCTCACTCTCAGTCAGGTGCGCACTTCGGAAAGTGCGTCGCACCTCCACCCCGGCCAGGCGCACCGTATTCCAATAAGAGCAACGTATGTTTGTCACTGTATCCAGCCACTGCACCTCGTTTCAACGCAGAAACAATGCCTACTCTCCCGGTCACCTCTTCTGCTCCGTCTGCTACCTGCTGTGCCCATCCAGAACGCCCCGATAGTGAGCCTGGATCTCCTCCTGGCTGACTCGGGTGAGCTCATTGGCCGGCAGCAGGGAGAGCATCTCCCAACCCAGATCCAACGTGGCTTCGACGTCCCGGTGTTCCGCCGGCCCCTGGGCGACAAAGCGGCGCTCGAACGCCAGACCGAACTCCAGATAGGCACGATCCACGCTCGAGAGTTCCTCCTCGCCGATGACGACCGCCAGGGCGCGTACCTGCTGGACATGGGCGTAGGCGGCGTAGAGCTGGTTGGCCAGGTGAGGATGGTCCGCGCGCGTCTTCCCCTCGCCAATACTGTCTTTCATCAGGCGCGAGAGGCTCGGCAAGACGTTGATGGGTGGGTAGATGCCCTGGCGGTGCAGATCGCGGCTGAGAAAAATCTGACCCTCGGTGATGTAGCCGGTCAGGTCGGGAATCGGGTGAGTGATGTCGTCATTGGGCATCGTGAGGATCGGTACCTGGGTGATGGAACCGGCGCGACCGTGCACCCGCCCGCAGCGCTCGTACAGTGACGCGAGGTCGCTGTAGAGGTAACCGGGGTATCCCTTGCGGCCCGGCACCTCGTTGCGTCGTCCCGAGAGCTCCCGCAGCGCTTCTCCGTAGTTCGTCATGTTGGTCATGATGACCAGGACGTGCACGTCGTGCTGGAAGGCCAGGAACTCAGCCAGGCTGAGGGCCACCCGCGGCGTGATCACACGCTCCATCGGCGGATCATCGGCGAGATTCAGGAAGAGAGCGGCCTGGTTGAGGGTGCCACTGGCTGCGAACGTGCGGTGAAAGTGCTCGGCCGTATCATGGGGAACGCCCAGCGCCACGAAGATGATCGCGAACTGCCCGCCCTCCTCGGCGATGCGCGCCTGGCAAGCGATCTGGGCTGCCAGGTCGTCGTGGGGCAGGCCACTGCCGGAAAAGATTGGCAGCTTCTGACCGCGCACCAGCGTATTCATCCCGTCGATCGCCGAAATACCGGTTTGAATGAAGTCTTGGGGGTAGGCCCGCGCCGCGGGGTTCAACGGGGCGCCGTGCACCGAGACACGATCTTCCCAGACCGGATTGGGCAGTCCGTCGCGAGGCCGTCCGAGCCCGTCGAAGGTACGCCCGAGCATCTCGCGCGCGACCGGCACCTCCAGCGGGCGCCCTCGAAAGCGCACACGCACGCTGCCGGGGCGTAGT
>DOUV01000381.1 GCA_003520455.1 Chloroflexota bacterium
GGATCATATGAACACATCATCCACGATCTGGGTGCCATGTGAGGGCAATCGGAGCGGTCGCCGCGCCCGGGCGCGGCGACCGCTTTGGTATACCCGCTGCTCGTGTGACGCGGCGAGTTTGGCAGGCGCGCCGTCAGAACGGCCCTCAACAGGCTGGCGCCGACGGTGCCTAATCTTGCGAAGATACTGCAGGCTGGTCGTCGCCCGCCGGGTCGACGAGCGCGTCGTCGGCGTCAAAGCGGAGGGGGTGCAGAGGCCCGATCTGCTCGATGTTCGATCCGGCCGCGACGTCGGCCAGCAATGCCTGCGACGCCCACAAGAGGTCGAGCGCCAGCGTGTTGCGGATCAGCACCACGCGCGCGCTCCGGGGCAATACCGGCCAGACCCGCTTCGACGACCGCTCGATCAGTTGGGAGGGTGATCGGGATTTTCCCGCCCGTCAAGTTGTGTGAGGTCAGACAGTTTGTGCAGGTGGCCGCTCTATCAGTTTTGGTGTAGAAGCGTTGAGGGATGAGGTCGGCATGACCGACCCCGATCGCGTTCCCATGGCTGTTCTCGGTCAGATCAAGCACACCGATCGTCGTGATCAGAGGCTCGATCGGCCCGCCTGTTCGTCGCCCCATTCCGATCACGTTGAGATCCATGCCGGTCGCGCTGCTGTCGGACCGGCGCTATCCAGAGGGTCACGTTTCGGCCTCTCGGCTGTCATTCAGCGTCGTGCTCTTGCCTGCGGCAATCATGAGCTGCCACGCTTCGAGAACGTGGTGGCGAGCTTCAGCCTCGGCCCGATCCGGATCGCCCTCGCTGATGGCACGCACAATTGGCTCATGCATTCGTACCATCTTATCGAGGCTCGGATACAAGTGGCGGCGCTTCAGGAGGAGAAAACGGCGCAGGCGCGCCCCAACCGTCACCCAGATCTCACGCAGGAGTCCATTCCTGCTAAACTTAAACAGGGCGTCGTGAAAGTCAGCATCCAGCGCCATCATCCGCCCGTGTTCGCCGTTGGCGGCCGCCTCACGCATCTCGTTCAGAAGCGCCTCAAGCGTGGCGATGGCCTCGGTGTCGTGTGACTCGGCCACGAGTTGCGCGGCCAGCCCCTCCAGGCGCTCGCGGACGCGGTGCAGGTCTTCCACGTCTTGCTCGGTCAGTTCCGAGACAAATGTGCCGCGGTAGGGAATCTTTTCAACCAGTCCCAACTGCTCCAGCCGCCGGAATGCCTCGCGAATTGGGCCGCGGCTCACGCCCAACTGTTCCCCAAGGCGTGCTTCCACGAGCTTATCGCCAGACTGTAAACGCCCCGCAACAATAGCGTCCATGATCTGGGCGAGAACCGTCTCGACCAGGGGGTCCGCACGATCTATCTGGTCAAAGGTGTCGGTGCGCATCATAACTTTTCTTAATTTCTTCATCGCCTTGACAGTCCAAAAGTGCCATGGTAAACTGTATACCGTTGACTAAATATACCGAAAGAAATCCCGATTGTCAAGAAGATCACTCGTTTGCGAATCTGTCTATAAAAAAGCAACAGAGACCCCAGCTTTTGTACTTGGGACCTCGTTCCACAGAATAACTTGCCGTTCCAACTGAACGCAAGGAGAGGCGGCATGTTGGGAGAACAACCGGAAGGCCCGGAAGAACTGTGTGAAGCCTGTCACCTCATGTACCAGACCGGCCTGATCTATTCCGCCGGCGGGAATGCCAGTGTTCGGGTCGGCGACGACGTCTACATCACCCCCACAGGTGGTTCGCTCGGCCAGATGCGCCCCGAAGACCTCGTCCAGGTGCGGTTGAACGGCGAAGTGATCGGCAGGGGCCGCCCCTCGAAGGAACTGGGTATGCACCTCGCCATGTACCGGGCGCGACCGGACGCGCAGGCCGTCGTGCACCCGCATCCCCCGCATGCCGTGGCCTTTTCAGTGCGCTACCCGACGCCCCGCCTGGATGCGATCCCGCCCTCCAACGCCGGCTTCTATGTCCGGGCCGGTCAGGTGCCGCTCCTGCCCTACTTCCACTCCGGTAGCCACGACCTGCACGAGGCTGTGACCCGACTGGCGTCTGATTTCAACGTCATCCTGCTCGGCAATCACGGCCTGATTGCCGCCGGTCCGACGTTGCTGGACGCCATCAACATCGTCGAGGAAATCGAACAGAACTGCCATATCCTGCTCCTGGCGGGTGACGGCGCCCACGTCATGACGGCCCAACAGCGCGCCGAGGTCGACCAGGCGCGCCACCGGACGTGGCCCGATCCCGCAAAGTATGCCGGCTTCTTCGACGCGCTGCAGGGCCGTGTAACCACCGCTGCGTGACCATCCTGGCGCGCCATCTTTAGATTCGTGGGCTTCTAAGGCGGACTGCATACTAAATTTCTAAACAAAGTTAGAGCGGGTGTATCCGACGCAATACATATGAAAAGTTCGGTTTCGATAAAAATTACCCGCGTAGATGGCACAGTCGAAGAACATGGCCCTTTCGAGTAGGTCGTCCTAAACTCGGTGCCAGGCGCGGCGAACAAGTGCGTGCAGCCGACCGGCTGGATCGGGGCAATTTAGGCGGGCTGTGTCAGCGGGGCGCGATCGCTATGGCGGCGGGGCGTGCAGCCGACCGGCTGGATCGGGGCAATTTAGGCAGCAGGAAGCAACAAAAAGGCTCTCTCAGTCTATCAGCGTCGTTCCTTCCAGCCGGCGGCTGACGCACAGGCCGTTATCCGACCCTTTCTCTGAAGGTGACCTGGACAAAGAGTGCGGATGCATTCGCGTGAGGAGGTGGAGGTGACGATTATGGAACACACATTGACACTGGAAGTGCCGGAAGAGGTGTATGAACCTCTGGCAGAGACGGCCAGGCAGCGAGGCTCGACGCCCGAAGAACTGGCGGTCGAGTTGCTGATGACTGCCATCCATTATGCCACGAATGACCCAGTAGATAACTTTATCGGTGCTTTTCGCAGCAGCGTTCCGGATTGGGCAGATCAACATGACACCTATCTGGGACAGGCTGTGATGAAGTCGATACACGACGCGGGAGACGAAGGTCCCTGAAATGTCCGACCTTTTCGCGGACACGGCTGGGTGGGGGCACTTGGCTGATCGCACCCAGGCTTACCACTCACAGGCCGCCACCATTTAAAGGACGTTCGGATATTCTCCGCTCAATTGATGGTTCGCCTCCTTACCCTCCACAAACATCCACCGTGTCCATATAATACGACGGGGCGGGATTCTGAAACGATCGTCGCTCTCACCCAATTCTTCTGCGAGAAGCAGGACACGCGTAAAGCGACTCGCGTGCCAGACATCACACCACCCATCAACCTGCCGCTACGTAGGCTAACTCTGCTAAGTACAGCATTTCGCTAGTCCGT
>DOUV01000192.1 GCA_003520455.1 Chloroflexota bacterium
CGGAGAACATCGAATCCCGTCCCGTGTGGAAACCCATGCACCTGCAACCCGTGTTCCAGGATTGTGAAACCGTCGGCGGCGCGGTGGCCGCGGTGCTGGGCCATGCCATGCCCCAAGCAGGGCCGCCTGCCCTCGGGCACGGCCATGACGGAGGCTGACCTGGCGCGAGTGGCGCGGGGACGGGGTGACGGGCAGGCGCGGGAACGGGGTGGCGCGGGGATGGACGAGGCTGTTGGCGGCAGGGACGCGACAGCCTCGTTTGATTTTGGGGACTGGCGTGGGGCGCAACCCGCAATTGACCAGCCGGGTTGAGGTAGCTATAATGGAGCCAGCGAATCGGAACGACAGCCAGAGCAGCCATCGTGTTGCGCGAGGTAAACCGTGAGCCTTTTGACTCGTGTGCAGATCGAAGATGCGTTGAAGCGGCTTGGTATTTTGGCGCTGCAACACGGCGAATCCGTTGAGTTGCTGGCTGTGGGCGGCGCCGTGATGATGCTGGCATAGGATGCTCGCCCGGCCACGCATGACGTGGATGCCATCGTGTTGCAGCCGGCGTCGACGCGTCTCGTGCGTGAGCTGGTCGCACAAGTTGCCCGAGAGCTTGATTGGCCTGTTGATTGGCTGAACGATGGCGCCAAAGGCTTCATAATGGGAGTGAGCGACGGCGGCGTGATCTATGCTGCACCGGGAATCGTCGTGCGGCGCCCAGTGCCAGCGCAAATGCTGGCGATGAAGCTTGCGGCCTGGCGTGACGATGTAGATATTCGGGACGCGCTTCGGTTGCTTCGGGAATTGATCGGCGACTGCAGTGATAATCAAGAGGTGTGCTGGGCCATGGTAGAGCCGTACGTTGTATCCAGCCAGGCGCTGAAGGCACGCTATGCATTTCTCGACCTCTGGGAGTCCATCTATGACAACGATTGAACAGATTGCTGAGGCAATCCTCCGCGACGACAGCTTGTTGACGCGCGCGCTGGTTCAGGAGTTTTTGCGTAACCGGCCTGTGTTAGCGGAGATCGCGCGGCCAGAGACAGATGAACCGACCTTGGTGGTGGCAGCGGCCCTTTTGGAACTTTTCGCGTTGCGCACGCAGCAATCAGCGCCAACCTGGACGCGGCAAGTCGGGCCAATGGAACCGCCGCGCTATTTATTGAAATCAGCGACTCATATGCGGCGCTTGCGCGACTTGTGTCGGGATGCTGCACCTGAGCCTTTGCGTCGCCGCCACTTATATGCCCCGCCCGATTATCTGGCGTTTGCCTGATGCCCGAAGCGCCGTGGGGCCGCAGCACGTGCTGGCTCACCTGCACCACGATGGATCCGCAAGCGTTTGGCGCCGACCGGGAGGCGATCCGCGTGGCGTTGGAGGAAGCGAACATCGAATCTCGCCCGCTGTGGAAACCCATGCACCTGCAACCCGTGTTCCAGGATTGTGAAACCGTCGGCGGCGCGGTGGCCGAGGCGCTGTTCCGGGATGGGCCATGCCATGCCCCAAGCAGGGCCGTCTGCCCTCCGGCACGGCCATGAGCGAAGCGGATCTGGCGCGAGTGGTGGGCGTGGTGCGCTCCTTGCGGCGTTAGCCGCGTCTCGGTGTTGTCAGCCTCGCCGGCTCCGCCCCTGGTCACCTGTGATGGCCGGGGGCGTTTTGTTTCTAGCGCCATCCGTGATTCCGAGACGGCGGAGATCGTGGACAGGGCGCTCAGCAGCCATCAACTGGCCGAGAAGGCCGGCATCGACCTGGCGCAGGCCCGGCGCATCACTTCGACTAGCTCAGTGCAGGTTTCCAGGCGGCGCGGGACGTGGCGGCGCTGCGCTTGGTGGAGACAGAGAAATGGGACGCAGATTGACACTGACTTCGTACGCAGACACGTCCTACCTGGATGCAGCCGTCTCCCTAGACGCAGCCGTCTGCGGGATTGCGTGCGGGATTGCGTGCGGGACTGTGTGAGCGCAGCCGAAGGATCAGAGGGGCAGAGATCAGACAAGTGTTGCGTTCCGAACGGCTTTGTTTTCCCAAAGCAATCTCCTGTGGTATAGTATTTTCAACATGACAGGAGAGCACCGTGAAGCTGAACGATGTTGCCGGCGAGTTGCAGATTGATCGGCGTAAGCTAACTGCATATGCCCTTGATCCAGATAACCCTGTAGGACGTCATAAGGCTTATGTATTTGAGCGGATACTGGGATTCACAAAGGATCACTACGAGCCATTGATGCGGCAGATCGAGGACAATGCCCTTGACGGTGAAGCAGTGCTCAAGCGTGTGGATCAACATGGCAGTCATTACGCAGTAGACCTGATGGTGATCGGCATTCAGGGCCAGTCAGCGATGATTCGCACCGGCTGGCTTGTTCCTATTGATAGCAACGAAGCCTGGCTGATAACCCTTTATGTGCGGAAGAGCAAGAAATGAACCAGAAACCTGAACTATTCGATGTTGTAGAGCTATTGAGTGAATTGCCCGAATATTCTTTGCAGATCGGAAACCGTGGCGCGATTGTGCATTGCCATCCAGATGGCGAATACGAGGTCGAATTCGCCAACAAGGATGGCGAGACGGTGGCGCTATGTTCGCTGTCTTCTGAACAATTCCATGTCGTCTGGCGCGCAAAAACAAAGAGTTGGGTTCCCCTGCCGGAACAGGTGACAGCCGTGGTCACGTATTTGCCGGAGCGAGCAGAGCGAGAAATCCTCAACTTTGCACGGTATTTGCTTTCGCAAGAGCGGGCAACATCGGGCAGTGTATTGACTCCAGCCTCAGAGGTTTAGCACGGTGTCTCCATCCCGAAGCATACTTCTATTCCCCTTGGTCATTTGCGACAGCCAAGGGGATTTTGTTTAGTTTACCATCCGTAGTCCCGATACGGAGGAGATCGTGGACAGGGCGCTGACCAGCCAGCAATTGGCGGAAAAGGCCTGACACCTGCCTTCAGGCACGGCCATGAGCGAGGAGGACCTGAGGCGAGTGATCGAAATGATCCGGGAAACGGAACGCAAAGGAAGCAGGTGGACTGGCCTGAATTCGCTAGTGGGAGTAGATCGTGTATAATCAGGTCGCCTTGTTTATTCTGGAGAATGTTTTGAGTTTCTTGCTGAGGTGATAAGCATGACAGTCCAAACCATGAGCCTGGAATTGCCAGCAGCCCTGTTCCAGCGGATCAGCATTCAAGCACCGGAGGACGCCCGGGAGTTGGTGACCTTTTTGGTGGAAAGCTACGCTCAGGGCTTGGAAAAAACGTTGCGGCAGCATGCCTACGAGGCTTACTACGCGGCCAGAACTTTGGAAGAGGAAGCAGAAGAGATGGAATTGCTGGCAGATTTCGCGCCAGCGGACTTTGAGGCGCTTATCGAGGATGCCCAATGATCTCCTCGGTCAGGCGCGGCGATCTCTTTTGGGCCAATCTCGACCCGACTATCGGCGTAGAAATTCAGAAGACCAGACCGGTACTCATCTTGTCCCACAATGTGATCAACGAACGCAGCCAGTTGGTCATTGTCGTGCCCCTGACAACAAACATTTCGAGGTTATCGCCAAGTCACGTGCTCATTCCAGCAGGTGAGGGCAGTCTAGCTCAAGACTCCAAGGCTTTGACGGAACAGATTCGAGCGATGGACAAGCAACGATTGGTTGCCCAAATCGGTTCCCTTTCACCGCGTTTCATCCGCTTGATCGAACAGGGGATTTGTAACTCATTGGATATGTGACCGCGTCTCAGGCGTCGTGGAGGCGACGTACCCGGCCCCCCCAATTCTGGGGGGATGATTTTGTCTGGCCTCGGAGGCCGAAACCCGGCGAGTCCCGGCCCGTGTGGAAGCCCAAACCCATCGGGAGGAGATCGGGTCGCGCATGTTAGCTCGTGTTGCCAGGCGCACTGGATTGCGACCAGAGGATTTGTAGCCTGCTGGTCGGCAAAGTCTCACGCTCCCACCCACCCTTCTTCCCTCCCAGCAACCCCGCCTCCGAGCATTGCCGATGACCGGGGGTTCTTGTTTATGCTTTAGAGCCATTAAGTTGACCATAACATCTAATAATTCACCGATCGACCTGCTTTGCCGCCTGATCGCAGGCCATGTCGACCCGCACGCGATCGAAGATACGGCGTGGCCGGGTCTCGTGGCGTTGGCCCGGCAGCACAGGGCCGCGCCTTTGCTGGCCTGGCAATTGGGACAAGCCGGGTTGGCCAACTGGCGAGATGCACACTATCCGGCCTTGACGAGCGCCATGCGCCGGGCGGCGCCTTACTGGTTGATCCTGGAGTCGGTCAGGGATACCGTCGACAAAATTCTGACGGAT
>DOUV01000987.1:0-4322 GCA_003520455.1 Chloroflexota bacterium
CGGGGCAGCCCCGACCCCAACGACCGGACCTGGAGCGGCGGCCACCCAGGCTCCCGCTGTCGTCGAGCCCACGACGGCAGCCGTCGAGCCGACGGCCGCCGAGACCACCGGCGAGAACGTGACCCCAACCGCCGGGCCGACCGTCGAGGCGGCGGCCCAGCCGACCTCAGCCGCGGGCGCGGCCAACCTGCAACTGATGGGGTGGTCCTCATCCGACGCCGAGAACGAGAACCTGCAGAAAATCATCGACCAGTTTAACCAGAGCCACCCCAACATTCACGTCACTCTCAACCTGGTGCCGCAGTACGACACGACCCTGCAGACGGCGCTGGCGGGCGGCACGCCCCCCGACGTCTTCTACGTCGACAGCTTCAAGCTCCCCGACCTGGTCAAAGCGGGTGCTCTGGCCTCAGGCGAGGGCAAGATCAACGATCCTGAGGATTTCTACGACTCGGTGAAGAACGCCTTCACCTATAACGGCACCTTCTGGTGCCCACCCAAGGACTTCTCGACCCTCGGGCTGATCTACAACAAGGACATGCTCGACGCGGCCGGAGTCAAGGTGCCGACGAACTGGGACGAGTTGCGCGCCGCTGCCGAGAAACTCACCAACAAAGACAAGCAGCAGTATGGCATGGTCCTCCCGGCCGACTTCGCCCGCTGGATTGCGTTCCTCTACCAGGCGGGCGGGCGCGTGACGAACGAGGACTTTACCAAGATGGAGATCAACTCGCCCGAGGCCAAGCAGGCAATGGAATTTTACACCGGCATGGTGGCGGATCAGGTGGCAGCCCAACCCTCGGATGTGGGCGCCGGCTGGCCCGGTGAGGCCTTTGGCAAGGGCAACGCCGCAATGGTGGTCGAGGGCAACTGGATCGTTCCCTTCCTGAAGCGCGATTACCCCGACGTCAACTATGGCGTCGCCGAGCTGCCGGCGGGACCGGCGGACAAAGCCACCATGGCCTTCACGGTTTGCTACGCGGTGCCAAAGAACGCCGCCAATCCTGACGCGAGTTGGGAGTTGGTCAACTTCTTGACCGGCCAGGAGGGCATGAAGGCCTGGACGGACCTGGGTCTGGCGATGCCGACCCGAAAATCGTTGCGCGATGAGTGGGTCAATCAGTTCTCCGAGCAGGAAGCTTTTCTGAAGGGCGCGGACTACGCCCATCCCTGGCAGTTCGTCCCCGGTTTCGGCGACGTGCTCGATACCATCAACGCGGGACTGCAGGGCGTGATGACCGGTGTCATGACGGTAGATCAGGCACTTCAGCAGGCTGAAGAGGTCGGCAATCAGGTCTTGAGCAAGAATAAGTAACGCCGGTTTTAGCAGGGGGCGGGATGCGGTGGTACCCCATCCCGCCCCGAGTCGATGGCCAAGGAGGCTCTATGTTGGCTCCGTTACGCTCGCGCCAGCGCGAAGATTGGGTTGCCGGTTACACTTTCCTGGCCCCGGCCGCCATCATCCTGCTCATTTTCCTGGTGGTCCCGATTCTCTTCGCGCTTTGGATCAGCTTCCGCGATTGGAGTGGCCTCAATCCACCCGCCCAGTCCACCTGGGTTGGCCTGCGAAACTACGCAGACCTGCTGATCCAGAATAACATCCGTCGAACCGACTTTTTCATCGCACTCAAGAACACGACCTTCTATGCCCTTGGCGTGGTGCCGCTGCAGACGGCCCTGGCGCTGCTGCTGGCAAGCATCGTCAACCAGAAATGGCTGAAGGGGCGCACCTTTTTCCGCACGAGTTTCTACCTGCCCTCCATCACCTCATCCGTTGCGATCTCCCTGATCTTCATGTGGCTCTATCAGCGGAACGGCCTGATCAACCGGTTGATCGAGGCGATCATGTTGGGCAATGTCCAGCCCATCAACTGGCTGGCCAGTCCCAACGGGCTGATCCACAACCTGCTGAGCCTCTTCGGCATCACGCTGCGCACAGCACCACCCTGGCTCACCCACACCGAAATCTTGGGACAGACCGTCTGGCAGTGGATCAGCGGTCCCAGCGTGGCCCTGACAGCGATCATGCTCCTCAACATCTGGACGACCTCCGGCACCATGATGTTGATCTTCATGGCTGCGCTTCAAGACATCCCGCGCGCGGTCTACGAGGCAGCGATCATGGACGGAGCGACCTCGGCCCAAACCTTCCGGTACGTGACCGTGCCTATGCTGCGACCGACTATCTTCTTCGTGGTGACGATCGGGCTCATCGGGACCTACCAGGTCTTCGACCAGGTCTACGTGATGACCGCCGGCGGCCCGGTCAAAACGACGCTGACGGTCGCCTACCTGGTCTATCGCAACGGCTTCGACAATGCCGCCATGGGTGTCGGCGCCGCTACCGCCTTTATCCTCTTCGTGCTGATTTTTGTCTTGACTCTGATTCAAAGGCGTGTGATCGGTGAGAAGGCCGCTTGAGAGCGGAGAAGGAGCAAGTATGGCAACCTCTGTCGCCACAAAAGGTGGGGCGCTCGAAGCCAGCGCTCCTGGCCGGCCAACCTGGCTCCAGGGGCTGATCGTGATCCTTTCATACGCCCTGCTGATCGCGTTCGCCTTAGCGATGATCCTGCCGTTTATCTACTCGATCATTAACTCGTTCAAACTCCCGCCCGAGATCGCCAGCCACCCCGAGCGGCTCATCCCGGCCGAGTTTACCCTGCGCAACTACAAGTTGCTGACGCAGGGCGCCGCCGCCGTACCACTCTGGACGTTCAACAGTGCCATTGTCGCCGCCGTCATCATGGCAGGACACATTGCCTTCGACTCGCTCGCCGGCTACGCGCTGGCCCGCCTGAACTTCCCGGGGCGGGGCCTCATCTTCCTGGCGATTCTGGGCACGATGATGATTCCGGGCATCGTCCTGATCATCCCGCGCTTCATCGTCCTCAAACAGCTCGGCTGGTTGGGCACCTATCAGGGTCTAATGGTCCCCGGTCTGGCGGACGCGTTCGGCATCTTTCTGATGAAACAGTTCTTCGAAGCCATCCCTGGCGAGATCGAAGAGGCTGCGAAGATTGACGGCGCCAGCCGCTTCGAGATGTTTTGGCGCATCGTCATGCCGATGGCCGGCCCCGCGTTGGCGGCCCTGGCGATCTTCGGCTTCCAGGGCTCGTGGAATGATCTGATCGGTCCCCTGATCGTCGTCGCGAATAACAGGCAGCTATGGACCCTACCACTGGGCCTGGCGCTTCTCAAGGGTGGCGCCGTCGGGTCCACGCTGGACTGGGGTCTCTTCCTGGCCGGCTCGCTGCTCACGACCCTCCCAATGGCTTTCGTCTTCCTGTTCTTCCAGCGTTACTTCATCGAAGGCGTGAGCTATAGCGGGCTGAAAGGATAAAACGGTTCGTCAGGAGGACCCCGAACCTGCCTGTCCGGGCCATGGGCCGGATCACGATTCAGCACCTCACCATCTGGCTGCTGCTGGTTCTGGCCGCCTGCCAGGGAGGCAGCTCGGCCACCCCGACGGCGACTGGCACCCGGGAAGCAACCGCCGGGCAGACACCGGCGGCCGTGGGGACGGCACCGGTTCCAACGACCGAGCCGCTCCCGCTGCCAGAGGAACTGAACTTGCTACCAGAACCTCACGAGGGACAGGCGTACCAGGACTGGGTCAGTAAGGAGGAAACCAATGGCAACAGTCACGGCCATGTATGACGATCGGGATCAGGCCGAGAGAGCCATCCAGGCGCTGCGGCAGCGCGGAATCCCTGCGGACCACATCCATGTTACCGACGAGGAGCAGGGCGAGCAGGGCGGTACGCGGATTATGGTCGAGGTGGCAGATGAGGGCGCCCGGATCGTACGCGACATGCTCGAAGAGAACCGGCGCCCGATCACAGCCCAGGGTGGAGCGGAGAGCGGTTCAGTGCCCGAGGGTGTTGTGGTCGACGAAACGATCGATGACGAGGAGCAAATGACCGCCGCAGGCGTGGCGGCCGGTGAGACGGCCGGTACCGCCGGGGCTGGAGGGATCATCGCAGGAACGGGAACGTTGGGTGGCACCGCCCTGGGCGCTCGTGTCGCCGAGGAGCTGACCGAACAGGAGACAGAACCCGACTAATCAGTAGTCCCACCGCCAGCTACATTGATTTGCAAACAACCTAACTCCTCAGCCGCTCGGCCTGGATGGCCACAAGCTGCTCAGCCTGGATTGCCAAATCCAGGCCAATGGGATGACGAAAGGGGCCTGGTCCGGCCAGCGCTCTCGGCGGATCGCCCGATTCGCCGAGAGCGGCCGAGGAGGTACCTAACACAATCAATCACAGGACTTACGTGCCAGGTTGAGCCGCGACAGAGATATCGGCTTGTAGTGCGCGCTT
>DOUV01000987.1:4394-11765 GCA_003520455.1 Chloroflexota bacterium
TACGGATCACGAACTTTGGATCGGCCTGGGAGTACTGCGTAACTCCTGTCAATCATGGAAGAGACTCCCTTTGGGAACAAAAAGCCGCGGCCGCTCGAGCGGTCGCGGCCTTGCTCTGGGACGACGTGCCCGTGGAGAGACGCTGCGGCCTCACTCGTTGTGCGTCATCGCCTCTTGCCAGGTATCCTCAGTCAACTCGATGTGCCAGTGCCTGGCCGCCTTCTCGATATTCGCCCAGGCCAGCCTGCGATCCTCATCGCTGACCCCTTCGACCTGGTTGAAGCGAGCAGCGGCGACGCGGACGTGGCTGGCGCTCGACAGCGGTTCCTTGCGCTGCTTCGGGAAGGCAAAGGCGCTGTCGGGCAGTTTCTCAAGCTCACTTTCACTCAGAGTGCCACTCATGGACTGCTTCGGCGGCTCCCACGTTGTCTTGGTCACCTTCGGCTCCTTTCAGAACAAGGGCATTTGTTCTCTCTCGAGGGAGCAGAAACTGTGCCAGCGGCCAGATCTTGCCGCGCCGCCATCGTCTCTATCTCATCTCACGAGATGAACCCGGCGCTACGTTACCTCTTCGACAACGGGCGCGTGTCCCACTCGTAGGCATTCCAAAAGGCGTCCACACCCGAGAGGCGGAGGTTCCGCAGGTTGGAGTTGACAGCCCAGAGGTCGGGGTCGGTGCGCAAGCCGAACCAGTAGACTTGCTCGTGCATGATGCGCTCGATCTGGTAGAAGAGTTGAATACGCTGCTCCGCGTCGATCGTGACCGCCTGCTCCTGGAGTAGTTGATCCAGCTCAGGATCGCAGATCCCGAACCAGTTCAGACCATCGGGATTGTCGTCCCCAGGGATCTCGGAGCAGAGCAGGTAAGGCCAGTTGGGGTCAGGATAGTCGTAGGCGCCATCGGACCACTGGGCGATGTCATATGCCCCCCTGGCGATGGGGCCGTTGTCTCCGTAGGAGTTCCAGAAGATATCGGGGGAGTAGTTGAGAATCTCGACGCCGATACCGACCTCGGCCAGCATTTGTTTGACGGTTTCCTGCGTGGCCTGCCGCACTTCATTCCCGTCCGTAGTCAAGTAGCGCAGCACCAACTCCACGCCGTCCCTGTCACGCACCCCATCTCCGTTACTGTCCACCCAACCGGCCTGATCCAACAGGGCCTTGGCCTGCTCCGGATCGTAAGGCCACGGCTCCATGCTGGGATCTTCGTAGCGCGTCCCAGGCCAGAATGTGGCGGGTATCTTGTACATGCCGTAGAAAAGCGTGTTGATCATCTGCTGCCGGTCTACGGCCATGGCCAGCGCCTGGCGCACGTGCACGTCCTGCAGTGCCGGGTGACCGGTCTCCGGGTCCAGGTTGAAGAACCAGGATTCCATCCACGGTGAGGGTGCCATGACCAGAGTCATCTCTTCCAGTTGGTCGATGGCCGGCTTGTCGGCGGCGGTCATGAACGTGCCGAGGTCCGTCTCCCCGGCCTGGATGAGGGCCATCTGGGCCTTGCTGTCGGGGACCATGCGGATGAGGATGCGGTCGATGGTGGGCCGGCCCCGCCAGTAGTTGGGGTTGGCCTCGAGCACGATCTGGCTGCCGGCCTCCCACTGGTTGAAGACGAACGCCCCATTGCCAACGGTGGGGTTCCGGTTCCAATCGGCATGATCGATGGTGCCCTCCGCCTGAAACACCGGCTCCAGGATGTGCCTGGGCAGCACCACAGGGAAGAAGCCAGTGCTCCAGCCGACAAAGGGCTCCCTCAACACGATCTGCAGGGTGTAGTCGTCGAGGGCCGTCACGCTCTCTGCGTAGCTCTTGTAGGGATAGGTGGTTTGCACAGTGTTGCTTTCGGCCATGATCATCTCGTAGGTGAACACAAAATCGCGGGCCGTCACCGGTGTGCCATCCGACCACCTGACATCCTCTCGCAGTTCGATGGTGATCACCTTGCCGTCTTCCGAGATGCCACCGTTCTCGCGGGTCGGCATCTCGGCCGCCATTTCAAGATTCGTCTGCAATTGCTCGTTGATCGTCCAGAGGCCGACATCAAACAGATCAATCGCCGCGCTGGCAAACCACATTTGCGTGTAAAGCGGGTTCAGGCTATCAGGCTCCTGGAGGAAAGTAACGGTGACGGTCTTCAGCGCCTCTTCTGGCGCTGCCGGTTCTTCTGGCTCCGGGGTAACCGTGGGCGTCGCCGTAGCACCCGCCTCCTGTGTGCCCACCGCCGGCGCGCCCGCCACCTGGCTCGAATCCTGGGCCGCGCGCGTCGCACTCAACTGCGTCAACTCCCGAACGCACTCCTCTGTCGTGCAAACGACCTCGGCAAGCCTGCGCTGCAGTTTCGCCTCGGCCTCCCGTAGCAGGGGAACAGGATCAACGCCCTGGTGCAGCACTGCCTTCTCGATAGGACCCAATTCCTCGGAAACATCAATCGTGCTGAAAGTGAGCCCGGTCACGTTGGGCGAGTTCATCAGCTGCATAAAGACCCGGAAGTTGTCGTCGCGCTGGAAGCACGGGTCGGCGGCTGCCTTGATGCTGGTCGGCAGGCTGTAGACCTCACACAGGTAGCCGGCGACGGTCTCCGGGCTGAGCATCCAGGCCAACAGCGTGCCGGCAGCGCCCACGTTCTTCACACCGGCAGGGATGGCGACGACCTCTCCGGTCAGCACGTTGATATCCTTGCGTTGCGGGTGGTCGGCCGGATAAGGAAAGGGAGCCACACCATAGTCCAGGCCTGGACTATAAACGCCCATGAACTCCGGGCCAATGACCCACTGTCCATCCAGCATCATCGCCACTTTTCCAGCAAGAAAACCGTTCTCTGGCGAGAAATAGTCACCGAAAGACGCCACGAAGGCATCCAGTGCTTCCGGCCCATACATGGCGTAGTACTGCCGCTCCCACTGCAAGGCATCAACGACAGCTCGAGACGAGAGGGTCACCTGGGTGACATCGTCGTTCAGCCAGTACCCGCCAAAGACGTGCGCATAGAACTCCAGGAAACCCCAGGGATACGTGGGAATGAATCCGGCTTGCAGTAAATTCCCGGCTTCATCAAACTTTGTCAGCTTCTTGGAATACTCGAACAGTTCCTCGAGGGTTTCTGGTGGTTTGTGAGGGTCAAGACCGGCAGTTCGAAACAGGTCCTTGTTCCAATAGAGAGCGTAGACGTCTACACCCCAGGGAAGACAGTAGTACTTCCCCAGGTATCTGCACTGGTCGAGCGCCTCGGGCGGGATGTCGGTCAGGTCAATGCCACTGGCAGCAATCACATCGTCCAGAGGAATCAGCCACCCGTTACGCACCCAGGTGCCAATCGGCCAGGAATCCTCGAACACGATCATATCCGGCGGCTCTTCTCTCGCCGGTCCGTCCGTGAATCGTGTAAGATCCGCACGAGAGACGACCTCTACTAGAGTGTTGTGTGCATCGCCAAACTGGTCGAACATCGCCTGACGCGCAGCCGGTGGCGTCTCCCATTGAAACCAGACACTCATCGTTTCGGGGAAGTTTGACAACGGCTGAATGCTGGTCCTACCACAGGCAACGAGCACGGCAGCCAGCAACGCGGTCACCAGGAGAACAGCCAGGAGTATGCGAAGCGCTGTTCCACTGAAAGCAGTGCGGTTCATCTTCGATCTTTCCCGTGCATTAGCCACTGGGCAGTGAACAGTAATCAGTGAACAGTACTGTCCCCTACTCACTGCTCACTGTTCACTGTTCACTGTTCACTACTCACTGTTCACTGTTCACTGTTCACTATTCACTGTCCCCTGCTCACTGTTCACTATTCACTGTCCCCTGCTCACTGTTCACTACTCACTGTTCACTACTCACTGTTCACTGACACGCCTGTGCCGGCTCAAACCACTGTGCCAGGCCGTTCTGAAGCGCATCGGCCGCTTCCTGTGGCGTCATCTCGCCGTTGATGACCGCCACCGCGCCGTCCTGCATCAGAGTGTAGCCATCGGGCGAACCGTCCAGCAGACCTTCCCAGGCCCACCGCACGTCCTGGCCGCGGCCGGCCGTCAGCGCCAGGAACGTGTTGGCATGCTCGTTCTCGAAGGTGGGCACTTCCTTGCGAATCGGGAAGAACCCGGGCAATTCGTTCCCCAGGCGTTCGGCCGCCTCATACGTGGTCAGCCACTCCAGGAAGAGCCTGGCTTCCACTTTGTGCTCCGAGGCGGCGTTCAGGCCGACGCCGGCATCCAGGTGGAACGCCACGTGCTCCTGCCACCCGGCCGGCGCTGGTACCGCAAACACACTCCACTGGAAGTCTGGTGCCTGTGACTCGAAGGAGGGGATGTCCCAGGATCCGCCCATCCACATGGCTGCTTTGCCCTGCAGGAAGAGTTGCTGGCTGGCGGCGTAGGTCAGCGTCGCCTGGTCGGGCGGCAGGAAAGGCGCGATGTCGGCCACGGCCTGGAACGCCGCGACGGTATGTTCGTCGTTGAAACAGCGCTGGCCGGACAGGTACGCCAGCCGGCCCTCGCGCCCGCCGATGAAGTTCGGCGCCAGGTTCATGAAGACAATCTCTGCGATCGTCCATGGATCGCCAGATGCGTTGGCGAAGGGGATGTAGCCGGCGTCCTGGATCCTTCGCGCTGTGGTGAGCAACTCTTCCCAGGTGGCCGGCAGATCCAGGCCCAGTTCCTCGAAGAGGTCCACGTCGTAGTAGATGCCGTGGGAAACGGCGATGAAGGGCACGCCGTAGGGCAGGCCGCCGGCGGTGGCCCAGGGCGCGCGGGCCTCGGGGACGAAATTCTCCTTCAGGCCGGGCAGATCATCCAACGGTTCCAGATAGCCTTCCTCGTACAACTGCCGCGAGGTCGAGAAAGAGCGCAGATAGAACAGATCCGGAGCCGTGCCGTCTTCCAGTTGGCCGCGCAGGACCTCGTTGTAGTCGGGCGGATCGGTTGGCGTGAACTCCACAGTGATGTGCGGATAGCGAGCGTGGAAAGCGTCCAGGATGTGGCCCATGGCTTCAACGTCGTCGGTGCGCCACGATCCAAGGGTCAGGGTCACGGGCTGCGCTGCTGCCTGCTGGCTCGTTTCTGGTGTGCTCTCCTGAGCCGCCAGATACTCCTTCCACCCGGTCGAGATGACGCCGTTGGTGATCCCCTTTCGTATGCCGTCCAGTTCCAATCGCGTGAGGGGCGCGACCCGGTTGTCCTGGTCGTGAAAAGGCGCCAGGCCGACACCACCATCGGCGAGACCGAAGTCCAGCCGGCCGCCTGCAAATCGACCCTCGACCAACGCCTGAACGGCGGCGGAGGGGACCAGGTTGACGTTCTTGATAATGCTGGTCAGGTAGACCTCTTTGTCCTTCGGGACCGTGTAGTACCAATCGGTATCCACGCCAATCACCAGGAGCCCCCGCTCCTGCGCCACGGCCGCGGTCCCTTTGCCCGCGTCCCCCGCCACCGGGAAGATGATGTCCGCCCCCTGGTCATAGAGCTGTTCGGCCATGGCCCGGCCATCTGCCAGGCTGTCCGGGTTTTCGGTGAACAGGCCATCCTTTTTCGCCGTGCTCCAGCCCAAGATCTCCACATCCGTCAGATGAAGCGAGTTATAGTACGTAACGCCGCTCTCGAAACCCACCAGACACTTGACCACCGCCGGCTGCTTGGTCCCGCCGTAGGTGCCCACCTTGCCGGTCCTGGTCGCCGCAGCTGCCAGGTAGCCGGCCATGAAGCTGGCTTCGTCCACGGCGAACTGAGAATTGAGCACGTTGGGCTCGGTCACAGAGCTGACATCAATCACCGCAAACGGCTGATGGGGGTAGGCCTGGGCGGCCTTCTTGACTGCTTCAGCACCGGCAGAGCCCACGGTGACAATCAGATCGTAGCGCTTGTCAATGAAGTCATGGATGTTGGCGACAAAGTCGGCATCAGTGCGGGTATTCAAAAAGTCGATAAAGACGCCGAAATCGGCTTCCGCAGCCTGCATCCCCTCCCAGGCCAGTTGGTTAAGGCCTGAGTCGGTGATCCCAGCGGGATCGGCGATCATCCCCACTCTGAGTGCGTCCTCGTCGGCCACGGTTCTCATGAAGTATTGAAAGTCGCCCCGCCGGGCAACGTTCAAGACGATGGGCTTGGTGATTCCGCCATCGCCTTCAAAGGTATGCTCGCCGGTCACACCGGTCCAGCTCTTCATCTGATGCAATACCTGGGCGACACGTTGCGGGGCGGGGGCGCCGGCCTGGTTCATGGCGTCGGCCAGCAGCCTGACGGCATCGTACCCTTGGGCTGCCCAGACGTCGGGCGGTGATCCGTAGCGCTCCGCGAAAACGCGATTGAAGCGTTCCACATCAGGCTTCGATTCGTCGGCATAGAAAAGTGAGGCCACGATGGTGCCATCGGCGGCCGGCCCGGCAATCTTCAGAAATTCAGGCGAAAACAAACCGGTGCCACCGGTGATGGGCACGTCGATACCCATCTGCCGTACCTGGGCAACAAACCACGCTGCCTCCGGGGGCCGGCCGGCCAGGAAAATCGAGTCCGCGTCCAGCGCCTCCCAGTCGGCCAGGAATGCTGCAAAGTCTGACTGCCCAACGCGGTACGAGCGCCGGTCCACGATGGTGATTCCGACCTCATTGGCCCGCTGCTCGAACGTGTTGCCCAGCCCCAGACCGTATTCGTCCTTGGCCGAAACCAGCAGAATGCGCCGGTAGCCACGCTTGGCAGCGAAGTCGGCCATCTCCCGGGCGACGAGGGTATCCGAGGGGGTGTTGCGAAACACCAGATCGAAATGCTGCTGGGTCAGGCGAACGCTGGTAGCACCCGGGGACAACATGAGCAGCCCCCCAAACTGGTAGACGGCCGAAGCGGCCAGCGCCACCGAGGACTCCGGATGCCCAATCACAGCTGCCACGCGGGGATCATTGGCGAGTTCCTGGGCAATCAGCTTGCCACGGGCCACCGAGTTCTCATCGTCGATCCAGATCACCTGGAGCTTCCGCCCTGCGGCCCCGCCGGCATCGTTGACATCATCCACCGCCATCTGGACGCCCTTCCAGAACATGTCATCCGTTTTGGAGAACGGCCAGACAATGCCAATGACGACCTTGCCATCGGATTTCGCCGCCCGGCGCGCCCGCTCCTCGGCCACATCCGGCGAACCCGTGCAGGCGGTTGCGAGCAGTAAGAGAAGAAATGCAAACCATAGGGCTTTGTGTTTCGTCACGGTGCCTTCCAATCAGTGAACAGTGCGCAGTGAACAGTGAGTAGTGAACAGTGCGCAGTGAGCGGTGAGCGGTGAAGTCTGATCTCGTTGGCTGCGGTAGGCCTTGTCCCCTCCTCTCCGAGGGGTGGCCGCGCAGCGGCCGGGGTGGTGTCGAACCGCGAAAGCTCGTCAACCACCCCGCCGGCTTCGCCG
>DOUV01000107.1 GCA_003520455.1 Chloroflexota bacterium
CAGCAGCCACCAGGCGGCGAGCACGGTGCCCGCCGCCGCGAGTGCCAGGCAAGCGAGTGCCAGGCGCACCAGGAATCCGGAATGACGCCGTACCACCGAAGCAAGTCGATTCATGCCGCCATCGTAGCCGGCGACGGGCCGGCCGTCAAAGGTGGATCGGCCCAGATGTGCTCGGCCGTTCGGCGGAGAGCGCAAGAGCGCCGAATGAGCGGCCCCCGGTCTGAAGACGGCCGATCCCTGCAAACGTTGCTCACGAAGCAGTGTGATCCGCGGTGCGTGATGCGAGTGCGATTCCGTCACGGGTCACGCGCTAAGGCCCCTGATGAGAAAACGGGGCGTCGGTCAGGAGAGGCAGGAATAGTCGATTGGTGGGTCCGAGCAGGGCATAACGACTGGAGCGGCAGACCGCGACACTGATGGCGTTGTGACTCAGATTGCGACGGGAGGAAGATGCCGGTGTGCAGGTCGTCGCATCGCGCCAGGCGTTCGTGGCCCACCACGTCCACGTTGTGAGCACCGGCTGTGATGCCCTCGCCCTGGGCGATTGTCGAATGGGCGAGTGGCGAGACGAGCGCCAGCCCGCCGCCAGCACTGAGGAGCGAGAACAGGATCGCAAGCAAGAAAGTTGCCTTTTTCGCTTCGAGCCTCCTCTTGTTGGCGTGGGCACTCGCGGGAGGTTCCTCTCTCAGAGACCACCGCCCTTCACCGGCCAGTCGGCCGGCCCTGCCACGTGCGCAGCGCGGTTGCCGTCTCTTTCGTTCACGTTGCTGGAGGAGGATCTTCTTGAAAGAACGAGACCACCTCGCCCGCAAAGCGCCGCGGTTCCTCGACGAACGGATAGTGCCCGCTGCGCTCGAAGATGACCAGGCGCGCTCTCGGGATGCCCCGCGCCAGCTCCTCGCTGCAGGCAACGGGTGCCTGCGGGTCGAAACGTCCCACGCCGACCAGCGTCGGGGCGCGCACCTGGCCCAAGCGCCGGCTGTAGTCCAACCGCCGGGCGACGGTGGGCCAGCGGTCACGCACCGGGGCCGGGCGGCGGTTATCCCCGGCCTCGATCGCAATCCGTGGGATCTGGCTCTTGTCGACGTAGGAGGCATCTTTGATGAGCTGCAGCAGGCGCTTGTGAGTCGCCAGGTTGCCCTTCCCCCGGCCGAGGGGCCAGCCCCAACGCACGAAGCGCCAGAAGTCGGGGTCGCTCCAGCGCCAGTTCCAGGGCATCCCGTTGCCGCGTTGGATTGCCGGGCCACCAGCGATGGTGTCCACAAGGACGAGCCGCTGCACCCGCTCCGGCTGCTCCAGTGTGAAGGCCAGGGCCGCGAGACCGCCCATGCTGTGGCCGACGAGGTCCACGGCGCCGGAGACCGCGGTGGTCTCCAGAGTCTCCTCCGCCGATTCGAGCATCTCCGGCATATCCACCCAAGCGGGCCGTGTGGACCGGAACGCACCCGGCGGATCAAAAGTGATCACCTGGCGGCCGAGTCCTGCCAGCAGCCGCGCGAGCGGTCCCTCGGCGGTGGACTCCAGGGTGAAGCCGTGCGGGTAGGGCATGAGCAGGAGGGGCTCACCCAGGCCAACAGTATAGATCGCCAACCCGCCGCGCATCGTGGTGGCCGTCAAGTGGCCGGACTGATCAGCGCGCTTAGGCAACTTCGCTCTCTCCGATCTCAGCGTCCTCAACCTCAGCCATGCTGGCATGTTCGGATCGAGGCTGGCGGCGGCGCACCATCCAGACCCCCATTCCCAGCCACATGGTAATCCCAACGAGGCCCGTGAATCCACCCACCAGCGGATTGACGTTCGTGAACAGAATGCGCCAGGCACCGTACCCCTGGCCGTTGATCGCGCCGTGCATCCAGCCGGCGAGAAGCGAGCTGCGATACCGCAGCGTCATCTCGTTGAGGTAGATGCCCATCGCGGTGGTGAGCGCTGCCATCCAGACCACGCCCAACAAGGGATAGCCCGGGTAGTTGAACCCCACGAGAATCAGCGGGGCATGCCACAGCCCCCAGATCAGGCCGACCAGCAGGTACGCTTGCGTCTTGCCCAACGGCATCAGCTTGGGGAGCAGGTAGCCGCGCCAGCCAAACTCCTCGCCGAAGCCAAAGATGCCGTTGATCGTCGGGCCGATGACGAGCGAGGCGAAGAAGAGCGTCACCAGAAATACGGCCGGCAGCGGCATCGTCGACAGGTCGGCGCCGCTCGCAGCCATGAGGGCACGGAAGCCGGTCAGCTGCCAGTCCGGTTGCCCCAGGCCCAACAGCCAGGTGAGCGCGTAGATGACGACGAAGGTGGCCGGGATGACCAGCGCGGTTGCGACGTAGGGCCGCCACGGACCGATACGGAAATTGGTGATTCCGAACCCCTCGTGAGTGACGAACTTGATGGTGAGCACCGTTGCGAGCGCCGGCACCCACATGACGCCGACAACTACGAACTGTCCGTAGAGGGGAGGGATGTCGGTGACCCGGAAGCCGGTCAGGATCAACGCTCCCTCGATGGCGTAGGTCGTCACAAAGGTAATCGCCAGGTACGAGAAGAGGCCTCTACGGTCGATCATCGTGATCGTCTCCAGCTCTTTGGCGCGTTGCTGCGATCTTGCGAGGTCTCCGGCGCGCACCCGCTTAATGCTTACGTTGGACGAACGGGTAGGGTTGCGAGATTCGGACAGAGGCTGGAAATCAATAAGCCTCAGCTGCCGGAACGTACGTTTGGAACCCGAAGCGCGTCAGAAGCACCGCGCCCAGCCCAACAACCGCCGCCAGCAGGGGAAGCAGCCCGCCGACGGCCGGGACGAACGCTACCACGTTCGCCCCGAGGGTGAGCGCCGCCGTCCCGAGCGCTGCAGCCCCGGCCGGTTGCAGATCCCATCCCAGAGCCCGCACCAGCGGCTGACCCACTGCCTGACCCAAGGCCATCCAGCCGTAGGTGACCATCGCAACTGCCAGGAGGATGCCCAGCATGGTGACCGGGATCAGGATGATGGTGAAGGCCATCATTACCAGTAGCGATGGGCCCACAATTGTGGCCAGGAGCCCCAGCGCACCACTTATCACCGGATGCCCTACGGCCGCTCGTTCGATGCGCGCGAGCGGCTGGGGGAGGAGTCGCACGACCAGGAACGTCAGCGCGGCCAGCAGAACCGTCTCGACCAGCAGCCGGGTGACAAGCGCCCGCACGCCTCCGGTCCAGACGGGGCGCTCCGGCATCTGCACCCCGCTTCCGCGGTTGATCCTGCCTCCGATCGTCGCCTCCGGCGCTCGAACGAGCGTTCCACCGCCGACGTTGAGGTTGCCACCGATCCGGGCATGCGGCCCAACCGCCAGGGCACCTCCAATTAGAGAGAGGTCCTCGTCGATGTTCCCGTCCGCCTCGAGCCGGCCATCCAGTATGTAGACCGGGCCGGCAACCCGCGCGTCGGGCTGGAGTTGGGTCTGCCCACCCAGGATCACGAGCGCCCCATGGACCGTCTCCCCCGTTTCAATCTGGTGTGTTCCTTCCATAATCGCGGTTCCACTGTAGCGCCCGTTCTGCCCGCAGGCCGTCAGTGCCAGGGCGATGAGCGCAGCCAGCAGTAGCGTCTCCTTGCCGTTCACTGTCCTCTCCTTCTGATGGACTTCGGTTCGCGCCCACCGCTGCCTCCGGTCATGAAGAAGAGCACCGCCAGTGTCGTCAGGAAGAATAGCATGGCCAGAGAGGCGACGACGCTGAAGTGCCGGCCCACCGGCATATTGTTTGTCTGCCACTGGAGCGCCAATCCTGTACTGATGAACGTTGCCGTCCAGGCGGACAGTGCCACTCCCAGGGCCGCATTCAGGCTGATGGTCTGTGGTGTGGAGATATCCGCCCAGATGGCGAAATTCACGACGGTGTAGAGACTGACGGCCGTCGCGTAGAGGAGCGGCGTGCCCAGTGTGTCGTACCTGTCCGGCATGAGCCGGGTGTGGAAGATGTACGAGAGGTGAACCAGCGCGAAGATGCCGAAAATCCAGAGGAAGAGCGTCTTCCTATCCAGGCCGGAGTAGAGCACACCCGCAATGAGGGCCGCAAGGACATGGGCGCCCGCGATGAACAGATGGGCACCCGCTTCCGGCGATTGCCAGGACCTGGCGACGTAGACCGGTGTGTCGATCACACGTAGAAATCCGAGGCTGTCCACGAAGTAAATCCCGAACATGACGACGATCAATCCCGGAAGAGTGCGATCAACCGAGGTACGGCCGTCGGCGTCTACTCGCACGAATCGTCCCCGCCCAAACTCCGGCCGCGTGTGCTGCCGGGCCAGCTCGTCGAGAAATGGGAACTGCTTGAAGGTCAGGATACCGAGAGTGGCGGTACCGAGGAACATGACCCCGAGAACCTGCGCGCTCAACCGCTCGATCGTCCAGATGGGCGGGGCGGCCGCCGCGGCAAAGTAGGCTGCGGCCGTGATGCCTGCCGCCACGTAGCCGCGGTCCCGTGTGGGGATGAGGTCCACCGTCAGGCTAAAGGTGACCGGCACGCCGACCCCCAAGGCCCCGGAGGCGATGGCAATCCAGGCCAGAAACGACAGCTCCTGCCGGATGAACGGTGCAACTGCCGTCAAGATCGTCTGTACGAGCACGACCACGAGGGCCAGACGCAGCTTGGTGATCAACTGCTGGCTCCAGCCCCGCTTTTGCATCAAAAGCCCGAACAGGAGGGCGACAAGACAGGTGAGCAATGCAAGCAGTGCCATATTCATCGCCAGGCGCTGTTCGCTGAGGCCGACCAGGCGGGTGCCGAGATCGACCAGGCCCAACTGCACGAATGTGACGTTGTAGTAGTAGCCCGTCGCCATCATCCCGATGAAGAGCCCGTACCCGAAGAGCACAGGCCACTGGCGTTGTTTTCCGTACCTGATAAGTTCCATCCGTTCGCTTCCGATCGCCTTCGTTCCCGATCGATATCGGGCTCCTCAACCACGGGCGCGACCATCACTGTTTCGCGCTGGCCTGCCGGGAGGATCCGGTCACCGGCGGGCCTGATCACCGTCTACTGCCCGGCGGTCAGTCGCGTGGTGGGAGTCGGAGACCCATTCGTCTGAGTGATGGTCTTGTTGGCGAGACCAGGCAGCGAACAGGTTGCGCCGCGATCGGGAAGAAAACGGCAAACGCGTGGGACCGGCGCATCGGAGAATCGCCAATGAGGGTGCTGGAGGCGATGCCAGAGTCACCGCACGGCCCAGAGAGTATGATACTCGGCGGCCGCGGGCCAGTTAGGAGCGAAACCTCATCATTGATACATGACAAACGGTACAAAACAACTGTCGGCAAGCGTGCTCGGCCCGGGCGCGTTCCGCGTCCGCGAGCCGGTCGTCCCTCGCAGTGACCAGTCGGCCCGCGGCGGAGATGGGACGCGACACTCGTTGATTTCTGGACACGAAAGCGCCGCCGTGTCCGACGGGGCCAGCGCCGGACACGGCGGCACTCAGCTGAGTGTGGCCGAACGCTCGGCACACACTCAACCCGCGGCCCTCAGGAGCGAGCGCCTCGCTTTCGCGCAGCATCGCGCCGGTCGCTCGTCGGCCCAGGGCCGCGAGGCGACCGAATCCAAGGCACTTACTCAGGCAGCCTCAGGACGCAGGCGTTTCCGGCCTATCCACCCAACGCTTCGATGACATGCTGAGCGTGCAGCTGTAGGTGCACGGCGTGCTCGGCCGCGATGTGTTGCCCAGCCTGGGCACTCAGTTCCTGGATGAAGGCCACGAGGATGTTGGCGGCCACCGCGGGCTGGCCGCGATCGACCGCTGCCTGGGCCGCGTCGAGTTGGGCCAGCAGGCTCTGAGCGACGCCTGCGTTGTCGATGAAGCCCGCTCCGGCCGCGTGCTGGACGCATTCGCGCAGCGATGCCACCGTGGGGGTGTGGGGACACTCGTCTGTCATTTGGGCGAACGCTGGCCCGGTGGCAACCAGGCTCAGCAGTACGAGGGTCAGGGCGATAGCATGTGATCTCATCATTGGATTCCTCCTTCTGGTGAATCACTCAGGCTGACGCATCCACCTCCCGAGGGTCGTTCTGATGAGCGCCCGGGTTCCCAGGCGCTCGCTCTACCGCAGTTGGCCCTCCAGACGTGCCGCCGCCGACGGTGTACATTGATGGGTTTCTGCCCGGCCGAAATCGTCGAGCAGGGTACATAGAAGAGTATCGCCGGTGTTTCTGGACCCTGGCTGAGGCAAAGCTGATGGAATGCTGAGAGAATCGAAGCTTATGGGTGGAGCGGGAGGCGCACGGTGACAAGCGTGCCCTGGCCCGGCTGGCTCTGCAGGTCGATCTGGCCGCCGTGGTGCGCGGCGATCCAGCGTGCGATTGACAGGCCGAGGCCGGTTCCCCCCGGGTCG
>DOUV01000891.1 GCA_003520455.1 Chloroflexota bacterium
GAGAGCGACTTCACGCCGCTGGCCCCGCGCCAGCCGGTCAGTTCATCGGCACCGGCCAGCCCTGCCGCCGGCCCGGCCTGCCCTCACGACCACTGGGGCGAAGAGTGGAGTGGCAGTGGCATCGGGCTGAAGTTGGTGAACCCCGGCGGGAATCAGGTGTGGCTCCCCGGTGGTCTGGCGGCGGTGTTCGGGGACAGCCAGATCCTGGGTGGCGTGTGGGGCAGAAGCCAGAGCAACATCGGCGTCCTTGGAGAGAGCAATAATTACCGCGGGGTCGTCGGCAAAAGCACCACCAGCTATGGTGGCTTCTTCGAGAGCGGCAACGACCATCTCGATCTGGCACTGGGCGGCGCGGTGGGCCGCATCAACAGCGACCCCGGCGATGAGAACAGCGTACTCTACCTCTCCAGCAACGCCGATGTCATTATCAAGTTGGACAACGATGGTGGGGAAAACAACCGCCTCCGCGTGGTGAATTCGGGTGGCGGCGACGTCTTCACCGTGGACGAGAGCGGTAACCTCGCGGCCGCCGGCAGCAAGTCGGCGGTGGTCGAGACGGCCAACCACGGCTCGCGCCTGCTCTACGCGGTGGAGAGCCCCGAGGTCTGGTTCGAGGACTTTGGCGCGGCGGCGCTGGTGGCCGGCGAGGCCACGGTGGCCTTCGATCCCGTCTTTGGCGAGACAGTCAACCTGAAGGAGGACTATCACGTCTTCGTGACACCGCTGTGCGACGATCCCGTGCTGCTGTCCGTCACCTCCAAGCAGGCCGCGGCTTTCACGGTGCGAGGGGTCACGCTGGACGGCCAGCCGGCCGAATGCAGCTTCGACTACCGCATCGTCGCCAGGCGGCGCGGCTACGAGAGCGTGCGCCTGGCTCCGGCAAGCGACGCTGCCGGTCTCGGCGGCAACCAGGAGGGGCGGCGATGAAAATGCGAATCGTGATCCTGGCCGCCATCGTCGCGCTCCTGCCGCTGGTATCCGTGACGCTGGCCCAATCTGTTGGGCCGGCCCCATCGTCAGGGCAGGCGGTCGACCTGGGGAGCGCCTCCGCCGGACGTTATCAGCTCGCCCGGCCGGCCTGGCTGGTGAGCGGGACTGCGGATGGCGAAGGCTACCACCTCCGAAGCGCGGCGGAACCGGCGCTCCGCGGGAGCGGCTGCTGTTGCACGTACGTGCCGTGCTTGCTGAAGCAACCGTGATAGAAGTTGTTTGTTCGGGTCCTGGTAGCTGCGCCACCAGGACCCAAACAGCTTCTCAACTTCATAGAGGCTGCCAGAAGAGAACAACCATGCGGATCGTCAAGCGAGGGTGAGGTCAGGCGGCTTCGTACTGGCGCTCGAAAGGGAAACCAAGACGGTGGTGCGCAAGTTTCAGATTGTGATCCTGTTGCTGGTCGTGCTGGTTGCCGGCAGTCTCCTGGTCTGGTCTCAGCTCGGGTGGTCGGAGGAGGAGCCGCTCGTGGCCGGGACCCTCACCGCTGAGACGCAAGCCCCGCAACCGGCGGCCACCATTCTGTCTGCTGGCCCCTCCGCTGTCGCCTCCGTCTTGCGCGAAGCGGCGGGCCAGGGCTGGGAGCCGGCCGGCTTTGGAGGGGCCGGCAACTTCCTCAGCGTCCACGTCGCCGGCCAGCCGGGCGTGATCTACGCCACCAGTGACGTGGCCGGGCTCTTCCGCAGCACCGACGGTGGCGACCGCTGGCAGATGCGCAACCTCGGCCTGGGCAACGTCGAAGTCTCTTCCTTCGCCATTGACCCCTTTGACCCCAACAGGCTCTGCGCCGGCACCGGCGCCTTCGCCGAGTCCAGCCATGCCGGTATCTACGTCAGCCAGGACGCCGGCCAGACCTGGCAGCACCTGACGAGCACCGCCACCAACCGGATTACCTTTCGCAAGTACCGCACGATGGACGCCATCGCCCTCGACCCGGCTCAACAGGGCGTCCTTGTCAGCGGCAGTCGCGACAACGGCATCTGGCGTTCGACTGACGGCGGCACCAGCTGGAACCAGGTATACGCCGCCCCAGTGACCAGCGCGCCGTTGTTCAACGATGGCACGATCGCCGACGACCCGACCGGCGGCTCGCATCCCGCCCCCGTGGCTGTGGTCGTCTTCGACCCGGTCATCTCTACCACGGTCTACGCCGCGCTGGACGGTTTTGGCGTGGTCAAGAGCACGGCGCGCGGCGTGGCCGGCTCCTGGCAACCGGCCACCACCGGCCTTCCCGGCGCGCCGACGGTGAAAGACCTGGCGGTTGGTAGCGAGAACGTGCTGTACACGGCTGTGGGTCCGGCGGGCGTCTACAAGAGCACCGACGGTGGCAGCCACTGGCAGCCGGCCAACGGCGGGCTCCCGCTGGCCGGCCCCCTCACGGCCGGTTACGGCGATCCCTGGGTCAGTTCGGTGGCGGTCCATCCCACCGAGCCGGACACGGCCTATCTCACCCTGGTCACCTACGACTTCCCCAGCGTGTGGAAGACTACCGACGGCGGCGCGACCTGGGTGGCGAAAGGAGACGTGACCTACGACGCGGCGAACGATCCCACTCGGGACTGGGCCACTGGCCCAACCGCAAACTGGCAGGTGACCCTCGACCGGGCCAACCCCAACCGGCTCTTCTTCGCCGACTACTGGAGCATCCAGCGCAGCGACGACGGCGGTGAGCACTGGGTCGACACCATCGCCGGTGCTCAGAACACGTGCGTCACCGATCTGGTTGTGGACACCGATCACCCTGCCGGCCAGCCAGACACGGTGTACGCGACCCACATGGACGCCGGACTTCTCAAGTCGACGGATCGTGGGACGAGCTGGACGGCGGTGCTTCCCAACGCTCAGACCGGGTACGACGAGGGGCTGGCGGGCCATTACTGGAACGTTGCCATTGCGCGCATCGGCGGTGTGAAGTATTCCTACGCCACGTCGGACCCGTGGAGCCAGGGCGCCGGCCAGGTGCTGCGCAGTCAGGACGGGATCAACTGGGCGCAGGTCTTTACCAACCCCCGACCGGCTGGCACGTGGATGGAGGGCGCGATGATGGGTCTGGCCGTCGATCCCGGCCGACCATCCATCCTCTACGTGACGCAGGACGGCGGCCAGGTATGGAAGTCCGCGGACAGCGGCACCACGTGGGCGCCGACAACCGGCCAGCCGGGCGGCAATTCCTTTACCTACGCGCTGGCGGTAGACGCGGCCGGCCGGGTCTTCGCCGGCACGCTGCTCGATGGGCTGTGGCGCTCGACGGACGGCGGCGCATCGTGGCAGCGAGTGTTGCCGGAACAGAGCACGATTTTCCACGCGGCGGCGGCCTCAGGTGCCGTCTACGCCTCTACGGGGGACGCCAATCTCTATCGGAGTACCGATGGCGGCGAGGTATGGCAGCGGCTCACCAACTTCAGCGCGACGGACGACGGCGACGAGGTCCCCGCACAGGGGATGGCAATAGCCGTTGACCCTAATGATCCGGCCCACCTCCTATTCAGCCTGATGGACACCTGGCATCCGGCCGATGCCAGCCCGGGGATCGTGGCGAGCACCGACGATGGTACCTCCTGGGCGCCGCTCAACGCCGGGCTGGGCCTCCTCAACGTGAGCGCGCTGGCCGCCGGTTCGGATGGTGGCCTCTTCGCCGGCACCTGGTGCGGCGGTATTTGGCGGCGACTGGCGAGCGCGACCCCGCCGGCGGCCACCCCTACGGCCACGGTCACGCCGCCAATCTCCGGCTGTGCCGGCGACTCCGATGCGAACGGGCGAGTGAATGTGGTTGACATCATGGCCACCGCGCAGACACCGGGCTGCTGGCTCTACCTGCCGCTGCTCGTAAGGTCGTGGCGCCAGCCCTGGCCCGCGTCCAACCTCTCCGCGGTGAACGACTTTTTGTACCAGCTCCAGAACCTTGACCTCGCCGCCATCGGCGCCACGGCCTACGACCTGGTCGTGATGGACTCCTCCGCCGACGGGACCGAGGAAGGTGAATTTAGCGCCGCCGAGATCAGCACCCTCAAGCAGAGCCCGGGCGGCGAGAAGATCGTGCTGGCGTACATGAGCATCGGCGAGGCCGAGGACTACCGCTTCTACTGGCAGGATGGCTGGGCGCCGGGCACCCCGGCCTGGCTCGACGTCGAGAACCCCGACTGGCCGGGCAACTACAAGGTGCATTACTGGGACCCGGCCTGGCAGGCCATCATCTTTGCCTACACCGACCGGCTGCTGGATGCCGGCTTCGACGGCGCCTACCTGGATATCATCGACGCCTACGAGTTCTACGCTGACCAGGGCCGCACCACGGCTGCCCAGGAGATGGCCGACTTCGTCGCCGCCATCCGCGCGCATGCCCGCGCCCGCGACCCCGATTTCCTCATCTTCCCGCAAAACGCGCCTGAGCTGGCCACCGTGGTGCCGGCCTACCTGACCAGCGTGGACGGCATCGGCCAGGAAGAGCTCTACTACGGCTACGCCGAGGACGACGTGATGACCCTGCCCGCGGTCAGCGCCGGGCTGGAAGGCTATCTGGACCTGTTCAAGGATGCCGGCAAGTTGGTGCTGACGGTCGACTACGCCACCACCCCGGCCCGTGTGGACGACGCCTACACCAAATCGCAGGCCAGGGGCTACGTGCCCTTCGCGACGGTGCGCGACCTGGACCGGTTAACGATCAACACCGGCCACGAGCCGGATTGAGAGGCCGGACGTGATCCGTGATGGGTGATGTGTGAGGATGGCGATGAAAAGCATGCCCTGGGGTGTGGTTGCCGCGATGGTGTTGGCTGCGCTTGTCTTGCTCATGATGGGCGCCGGGGCCGGCGACACGTTCAGGGGCGTGATTCAGCGGAGTGAGCGCGCTCCTTCGGCGCAGAGCCCGGCCACTTACTACGTGCGCCCCGACGGTGGCTCGGCCACGCAGTGCACCGGTCTGGTGGATGCCGCGTACCCGGGCAGTGGCACGGCCCAGCCCTGTGCCTGGGATCACCCCTTCCGCGCGCTCCCGCCCGGCAGTACGCCGCGCATCAGCGGCGGCGACACGCTGATCGTCGGGGCCGGCAGCTACAGGATGGGCTACGGCGCCCCCGGCGCCGACACGTGCGACGCTGCTGGCGCCTTCGACTGCACCATGCCGCCGGTTCCCAGCGGCCCCGGCCCGGCTACGCCCACCCGCATCCTCGGCCAGGGTTGGGAGAGTGGCTGCACCAACCCGCCGGAACTGTGGGGGGCCGAGCGCCCCTGGTACCTGCTCAACCTCACCGGCTCCAGCAACGTCGCGCTCGCCTGCCTGGAGGTGACCGACCACTCCGGCTGTGTCGAATTCCACACCGGCGGCCTGGCCTGCGAGCGCGACACCCCGCCCTACGGCGATTGGGCTGCCACCGGCATCTACGCCGAGGACTCGACCAACGTCCGGCTCCAGGACCTCAACATCCACGGGCTGGCCGCGGCCGGAATCCATGCCGGACGGCTCACCGACTGGACGGTGGAGAACGTACGGATTGCCGGCAACGGCTGGGTTGGGTGGGACGGCGACATCGACGGGGGGGACTCGAACGCCGGCACATTGCTATTCCGGCGCTGGACGGTGGAGTGGAACGGCTGTGGCGAGACCTATCCCGGCCAGCAGCCGACCGGCTGTTGGGGCCAGACGGCCGGGGGCTATGGCGATGGGGTCGGCACGGGCGCCACGGGCGGCCACTGGATCATCGAGGATTCGACGTTTTCGCACAACACTTCGGACGGCCTCGACCTGCTCTACGCCCGGCTGGCCGGGTCGTCGATCGAGATCCGCCGCACCCTCGCCGAGGGCAATGCTGGCAACCAACTCAAGACCAACGGGCCCACCCTGATCGAGAACGCGATCGTCGTCGGGAACTGCGGTTTCTTTGACGGCCAGCCGTTCACCTCCAGTGTGGACAACTGCCGCGCCGCCGGCAACGCCCTCTCCCTCGCCCTGCAACCCGGAGACCAGGTAACCGTGACCAATTCCACGCTGACCAGCGAGGGCGACTGCCTGGTGCTGGCCGAGTGCGAGGGGACCTGCAACGGCTCCGAGTCGGTCCGCCTGCGCAACAACATCTTCGTAGGTCAGACCGACTTCCTGCAGCCCTTCGAGAACAGTTGCCTGGTCTACCAGGAAACCTTCCCCGCCGACCCGTTCGACAGCGACTTCTCGGTGATTACCGCCACCAAGGGCACCCCGCCCTGCCCGGGCCCCCACGACCTCTGCGACGTCTCGCCCGGCCTGGTCAACAGCACCACCGACGCCTTCGACGCCCACCTCCTGGCGAGCAGCCCGGCCATCGACGCGGGCACCGGCGTCGGCGCCCCATCGGACGACTTCGATGGCCGGTTGCGCGATACCGTGCCTGACATCGGCGCGTACGAGTACGGGGCCTGCACCCTGTCGCAGGACGTCAACGGTGACGGTGAGGTAAACGCGGTCGACATCCAGTTGGTGACCTCCGCCTGGCTCACAAGCGCTCCGCCCGCCTCCGCCGACCGCGACGGCGATGGGGACGTGGACGTCGTGGACATCATGCTGGTGGCGGCCGAGTGGGGTGAACGTTGCTTGTAGCCATTTTGTAACCACCTGTAAACTTCCCGCGCCTTGCGGACTCCGCAGCACCCGACCTGGATGGTGGAGTTCCCCTTACGGGAATCTCCCTGATGCTTTCAACACATAGAGCGCATCTGCTGTCACCCATTCGTTCATGCGCTGCTTGCTTGTGCCGCCCCAATCGACCAGCGAGCGGCCGGCTGTTCGCCTGCCGGTAACGCGGTAGTATTTTGCCTCGGCAGGAAACCCACCATCTGGGAGGCGTTTCGATTCAAGAAGGTCCAGGGCCTCCTCGCAGCGCTCGTCGTGGGCAAAGCCGGCCTCGGCCATGACTTTCAGCCCAAACAGGATGTCGTAGTGCCAGTAGCACGGGTAGTGCAATGTCACGAAATCATCCTTGATGATGCTGCCGTCTGCCTGTCGCTTGTACATCCTGCGCTTGAGGAAGATCTCAGCGGCGAGTTCGGCGGCTGCCTGTGATTGTTGGTTGCCGGTCATCCGGGCATGCAGGGCCAGAGCACGCAGTGGGATGAGACTCTCCATGAAGGAAGCGTTGACGGCCTCGGGGCGCTTGTCGCAGTTCCAGCCACCATCGGGCCATTGCCACCGGTGCAGGCGGGCAGGCAACTCCTGTGTGCGGTCGTCGGCCAGGCCGAGGGTGAGCAGGGAGTAGACAGCGTTCCCCTCCTGGGAAGCACACCGCCGCACCCGGCCGGCAATGGTTTTGATACCCTTCTGATGGCTCTCACCGAAAAGCCACTTGTAGACCCGCTCGCGCAGGACAACGAGCGACTCGTCGCCGGGCGGATAGCCAATGTCGGCCAGGTCGGCCAGCACCCAATGCGCGCCGTACCATTTGGCGTAGGGATGGGAGGGTATGTTGCCCTCTTCATCCCCTTCCGAGAGAAGCGTCTTCACGCGCGGGGATGTCTTGATTTCCTGTTGCAGTCGCTTGAGCTGTGCCGATTCCGGGTCGCGGCCAAGGACATTCACCATGACCTTGAAACGCACGGATGGTTCAGCGGAGTTGAGTAAGTCGTCAACGATCCTGCTCATCGATGGCATACAGAAAGCCCTCTTCGTTGCGATGGCGGCGGCGTCAGTATGGGCGTCAGGGGATCGTCCACTCCCGCTTGCTCGGCCTGCGAGATCTCGTGGTCCCTCCAGCGCGGGTGGGATAGCTTCAGGGCCATCCTGTACTGCTCCTGAATTCATGGCAGACAATAGCTTGGGAGAAGAATCTTCACAGTATCCAAGACCTCGACGGTAGTTTTAACGGCTTGCTCCGCCTCTTCCCAGGAAGGGAGCGAAAACTCCGGATAGCGGGTCTCTACGGCAAAGGGAGTCATGCGTCGAAGGCCTTCACGCCACTGTTCCAGCGAGGTATCCTTTTGAGCAATCAGATCCAGCAGGTCTTCCAACACATGAGTCTTAGGGAATTCGATCTCCAGCCATACGAGACAAGCTTCCAAGGGCTTCTCTGCCGATTGCTGGGCATGAAAGCAAGCCATATCTGTATACTCTTCACTTTTCTTCAGGGCTTCCTGGGCGAAGAGCAGATCTTTCTGCGCTTTGACGAGCCAGGCCCGAACGAGGTCCGCCTTCGTTCTTTTCATAGAGTACCTTCCCTTTGCGTATGGCAGTCGTAACAAAGGCCTGGGGTACCTCAGACCACTCTTCCACCTCTTCGGGTGTGTAGACAACGACATCTTTCGGTACCAGAAGACCGCGCAGGGCGTCATAGATGGGGATCGATCGTTGCCAACGGGGTTGATCCGATGGCATGATGACCAGCAGGTCCAGGTCGCTGGTAGGATGGGGGTGCCCATAGGCATAAGAGCCGAACAAGATGATCTGATCCGGATCTACAGCCACCACAATCCGATCCACGATTTCTTTGAGCACCTCGCCGGTCATGCCTTCAATTTTTCTCAGTTCACGAACCCTGGCCATAGATGCTGTCTCCTCTCGGCCTCGCTCCGATTGGTCTTCATCCTCGCCCTGCCAAGGAGCAGCGCGAGCTTCTTCGTCCGTAGCCAGCCAGCCAGCTGCGGGGCTTCATACCTTGATTCTGGCGGACTCGCATGATTTTGACAATTATTTCCGGCTGTTTTTCCTCCTCCTCCAAAGGCAGGTGCCCAGTTCCCCACTCCATACGGATGACAGAGCAACCGAAAGATCGCATGCTGTTGAGATACGTATCAATCAAACCGGGTGGCTTCTCTTCTCAAAAAGGGCGGCGGGGGTTGGCACGCGGCTCCGCGGCGCGCAAGACCCTCTCACCCCCTGATCGTCGGATGCTGAAACGAACGAATGGGTATTTGCAGGGAGATTGCGATGGCAGATCCGCCTACAAGTCGAATTCGCCCGTCTCACTGCGCCTGCCCTGGTACTCCTCGCCCTCGCGGTCGCCCTCGACGTCCAGAGACAGGTCATGGGCCGGTTGCTGGCGTCTGTGACGCAGCTCGCCGTAGGAAGGCCAGCGCCTGGGGCAGCAATTCCTCGGGATCGCCCGTCACCCGGCACTCGATGGCGAACGCACCGTCGTACCCGGCGTCTCGAAGTGCGGCAAAACCGGAGGCGAAGTCGATGTGGCCGCGGCCAGGGAGCAGGCGGTTGGAGTCTGAGAGATGGACGTGGCCGATGTGGGCCGCGTGCCGTCGCAGGCTCGCGGCGATGTCTGCCTCCTCGATGTTCATGTGGAAGAAATCGGGGATGAGCCGTATCACCGGACTGCCGATCTCCTCGATCACGGAGACCGCCTCCTCCAGGCTGTTGAGCACCCGGTCGACGTAGCGATTGAGTGGCTCGAGCAGAAGCGTCCCACCGGTTCGCTCCGCCGATTCGACGATCTGCCGCAAACTGTCGATCAGGAGGGCGCGGTCCTCCTCGAGGGTGAACGCACTCCGGTAGGGCGGCAGGACGCCGCGCGAGTCGATGCCGTACGCAGCCGGCGAGATCAGGCCCGCGGTGGCGAGCTCGGCGCCGGCCGCGAGCATCGCCTTGATCTGGGCGATGGCCAGGTTGCGGGCGCGCGGGTTGCGATCCACCAACCAGCCCTCGAAGCCCGCGCAGGCCGAGGTGACGGTCACAGGAGACTCCTGCATCGCCTGGCGCAACTCACCTGTGTGGTGGAGCAGATCGGCTCCCGAGACCTCGATACCGTCGTACCCCCAGCGAGCCAAAAGCTCGAATTGCTCCCGGAAGCTCGTCCCCGGCACGAGACTGGCCTGAACCGCGAAACGCCACATATTTGCTCCGATCAACCTCCACCTGCATGCAGTCAGAGGACCGCCGAGAATGCCTCCGCCGGGGGGGAGACGGCCCGGCGGGAGACGGCCCGGCGGGAG
>DOUV01000186.1 GCA_003520455.1 Chloroflexota bacterium
GATTTGTCTCCGCCGTTGACACGTCACAGGGGTCAGCGCGCTCGGCTGTCTCTCCGGCATCCTCATAGGAGAGATAGAGCAAGCGCGGCCCACCTTCTTTGCGGCACCGTTCGAGGGCCGCGCGCCAGCCACAGTTGATGGACTCGGCTGCGCGCGGCGTGAACCAGACATCGTCCTCGAGAACCAGAACGTGCTCGTGCTGGCCCGTCGCGATGACCTTCCAGGCTTCGATATGCGATCTTGCGACCGCGACCTCCTGGCGCGTCATGCGGACAGGCTCGTCCGCGCTAAAGCAAGCCTCCAGTCGCGCATCCGGTTGGACGTGTAACTGGTCACCCAGTCGGTAGTTCGGGTCGACATCGGCCGTGGCGGCAACCGCGCGACCGTCGCGGGCATCCACCGACGCGAGTCGTTTCGCAATGGAAGTGAGAGGTGCTCCGTCAAAGGTTCGGAAGCGCCCGAGTTCGCGGAGCATTCCGCGCCACCTTGCCGGCTGTCGATCGAGATTCAAGATCAGGATGGATTCAATCCTGTGTGGGCACGTTCCGAACGCAGGGATCCGGCCGCCCGGCAGTCTGGTTGCTGCGGCGCGAGCGGCGCGGAAGGTCCAGAGGCGAATAATTCCTGAAGCGCTTTGGAGGTTCATAGTTCGCTCACGGGCCTCAATCAGCTTCCATGTAGCGCCAATTGCGTTCATCTTTGCGATAAGAAAGGTGCCAGCGCGTCTCTGCGATGGTCTCCCAGTCGCGGAGAATCTCGAAGTCGAGAGGTGCTCCGACGGCGATTAGGTCGTGCGCATGAGCCGCTAATGCGGCAGTCAGGTTTCCGGGACCTGTCGTCGCTTGGATTGCGGGGTATGGCTCGTCGCCGAGTAGCCGATCAGTTGCACGAGCAAGTGCGCTTCGCATGACTGGATGACCCACGGGCGCCGCAATTGGATTGTTGTTGACATAGAAAATGCGTTCGGCAGTGGGGAGATCCGCGCGCCAGATCTTGGCGGTCGGCACCATCCCGGCTGTCGGAATATCGTAACACAGCGGCTGAACTTTCAACCGGCCATCGCCGAACAAATCCTTCCACCCGTCGCCGACCAACACATCGTCCGTGTCCACGTAGAGACCGCCCTCCGAGAGGATGACACACATACGCAGATAGTCACTGCGCATCGCGGGGTGTCGGCAGCTCTCGAATGCCGCCCGCTCACGAGTACCGAACCGTTCGGCAATGTAGGCTGCGGCGCTCGCATCGTCGAACATTCGCCTCTGGAAACCTTCGTCGGCGAGACTGTCCCAACTCGCGATGCAGTCCCGGACATCGCTCGGCAGGTCGCTCGGGTCGTGCCAATATTGGATCAATGTCCGAGGCACTTCTCCCGAGAATGGCGTTCCTCCGGCATCGTGAGAGGCGGGGCTCTGTAGAACATGCAGGGTAAGGTCTCGGATAAATTCAGAACGAAGTGTATCATTCTCTTCAAATCCTGGCGGATAACTGCGCATTGTGCGTGCGTCCTTTTGGGTCCGGTGTTTGCGCAAGTCGGTGTCGACTGCGCTTTGGAAGAGCGAACTGACGTGTCACCCTGCTTTGGCACCTCTTACGGCCTGATGGGGAGACTTCGCGAGATAGTCCTGATAGCGCTGCGAGCTTTTCAAAAGATGCGCTCGCCCGTCGACCACAAATCCGTCAAGACCATGCTGGACGGTGTAGGCGTCGAGGTCCCGAATATTGTTGATGAAGCCCTTCCCATTGAAGTTCAGCGAGGTATTGCACAATACCCCATAGCCTGTGCGAGCCTTGAAGGCGACGAGCAGACTATGAAGGTTCTTATTAGAGGCGGGCGTGACCGTCTGAAGTCGAGCGGTGTGGTTCACGTGGGTAACCGCAGCCAGCGCGTCCGTCGTCGCCTTGTATGTGTAGAGCATGTAGGGGCTCTCATTCGGGCAGCCGAACCACCGTTCGGCGTCCTCGCTTAAACAGACAGGCGCAATCGGACGGAATTGCTCGCGTTGCTTTATGGTGTTCAAGCGCTCCCTGGTATCGTCGCGAAACGGGGCGGCAATGATCGACCTGTTACCGAGTGCGCGCGGACCAATTTCATAGCGACCGCTCACCCATCCGAGCACGAGGTCGTTGGTCAGCAGTTCCGCTACTTCGTCGTGGCCCATCGAGCGGATATCGTATCGTCCACAATCGAAATCGCCCTCGGACTGGAATGAAAGCCCAGAGTAAACGTCCCACTCGATCTTCGGATTTCCGGTAAAGTAGAACTGAGCATCAATTGCAGTGCCGATGGCGGAACCGGAATCGTTTGCAACAGGTGGCACGAAAACATCGGAGAAGAAGCCGGTCTCCTTCCACTTAGTGTTCCAGTCGCAGTTCAAGCCACAGCCACCGGCGATCACGAGGGGCAAGTTCGGCTTCAGGTTCTCCCTCGCGAAGCGATAGAAGGTTTCGAAGATCGCGTCGCTGTAGATGCCGGCGAAGTTGCGAAACTCTGGATCGTCGAGCCCAACATTATAGTGTACTGCGCCGGTGATGTCCTCGTTAGAACTTAACTCCCGGAACGGGCCATCGAGCAGGAATTCAAGCAATTTGCGCTCCTCGGCCGTCGGGACATTGCGGGTAGAAAACGATGCGAGAGCCATCAGTTTCCCCGCGTCTGAAAATCCGGGAAGGCGACCGTCTTTAGGAAAATGTGGGTCGGCGAAGCCATATATCTGGCCGTAGCGGTTGCCCGGTTGGTTCATGACGTCCGCGAGATGAGTGATGTTGAGGCCGGCGTCGATTTCGTAGAAAGCTCCGATCGCACCCTCCCAAACAAGCCCATAGCATGGCGCGCCAGTCGGGAGCGGTGACATACCAAATGCGCAAAGGATATGGGACCGTTCGTGAGAAGAAGAAAAGTATCGGATATTCTTCTTCAGAAACCGCCGCTCACTAACCAGAATGGCATCCTGCGTGATACCCCGGTAGCCAGCGGTGCTTGGTGATCCGTGCATGAATTCGTGATGATCGCGTGGCCACCAGCCTCCAGAGCATATTGCATCCGGAATACCGTCCAATTCTCCGATGGCATTGAAAACGTCAGGGCCAGACAATGGCGAGAATCGGTAGTTGGAGTTCTTCTCTGTCTCAATTGACGTCTCCAACCGACCGTCCGAAAGATAGACGATCGCGCCATCATGGCCTGGATTGTAGGATAGGATTTTCAACTATTAGGGCCCCTGGTAAGCCAGTATGCGAAGATAAGCCCATCAAGTCGATCGTATTGGGCTAAAATCAAGCTTTCTGTTCGACGCCGCCGCTGCAACGGTGGACATGCTAAAGATGACTCTTGGCAGGTCAATGTCTGCTCTTGAAGGCTGCGTTCGATATTATTTCGTCGCAGCGAATGACCGCGCTCCGCCCGTACCCTACGGGATTTCTATCTGATTGCTTGGCCTACCTTGTCAGAAAATTGCCATGACCGCCGCGCGCCGCAGGTCGAGCAGTAATTTTTTCAAAATAATCCTTCGTCCTCGCAGGTTCTGGCCAATGTCGTTGTCGACCGCAGCGCAAAAAGTACTTGCCACTTGAAGAAAGAAACAACGGAATCATCTACCAGCCGCTGCTTTCAGTCCCCTGAATTGAGGCGCGAGACGCGGCGATCGCCCACACTTGGACCTCCCCCCATCCTGCTGACCCCGGGACGAACCCCGGACCGATACAACAACAATGGAGGCCCTCAATGTATCACACCAGGATTCAATCCGGCTCGGATATCCGCGCTATAACGACCGGCGAACTGGCACTGCGCGCGTATCTCGCGGATCACGACGCCGCGCTCGGCCATACCGCCGTCCTGCTGGCCGATCGGCGCGGCGCCCGGCTCGTCAACCTGATCCGCGATGGTCTGAGCCAGCCCGGGCCACTGACCGCACGCCTGCGCCGCCGGTTGCTCGATCTGCGCGGGTTGCTGCTTCTCGAAACTGACTGCGCCTGGGATGTCTCGCCGCTGGAACCCGAGGATCCGGCCGTGCCCGAGATCTGCCTGCTCGCAGACGGACTCGACGATGCCCTGCGCGGTGCCGGCATCGCTCCCATCCAGGATTGGCGGGCAGTCTGATAGATCGGTCAACGCCCCCGCGCCACGAGCCGGGGGTGTGGGCCAGCCAATTATAGAAAAATGCATCTACCCTCGGATTTTTCCTTCGTGCCGTGGCGAAACGACCAATATCGAGATCATTAGAACAGAATACCAACGATAAGAACCCAACAGGAAGAGACCTCCGCACGCCGCCCGTCCCCAACATGCACATGACGCCGATGAATCAGGCACCAATATCGATCACGCATGCAAAAGGGAGACCATCTGAGAACGGCGGTGCAAAA
>DOUV01000402.1 GCA_003520455.1 Chloroflexota bacterium
CGCCGGCTCTCGGGCTTCCCCTTCCAGGGGGAGCGCCGCGCTGTGCGGGCCGGGCAGGGATCACCGGGGGAAGGAGCCGTTCGTGACCAAACCGAGAATCCTGGTCGCTGATCCACTGGCCCCGGACGCTCTCTCCATTCTGGGCGAACAGGCCGACGTGGACCAGCGGTATGAGCTGACCCACGAGCGCCTGGTCGAGATCATCGGCGACTACGATGCCCTGGTGGTGCGCAGCCGTACGAAGGTGACGGCCGATGTCATTCGCGCGGGTAGACGCCTGAAGGTCATCGGCCGGGCCGGAGTGGGGCTCGATTCCATCGATGTGGACAGTGCCCGGGCTCAGGGCATCGCGGTGGTCAATAGCCCTGAGGCGGTCACGGTTGCCGTGGCCGAGCACACGCTGGGCTTGATGCTCTGCCTGGCGCGCCAGATTCCGTATGCCGACGCCGCGCTTCGGCGCGGCGAGTGGCTGAAGTCCGCGCTGCTGGGCAGCGAGCTCATGGGCAAGACCCTCGGGATTGTCGGACTGGGCCGCATCGGCTCGGCGGTGTCGCAGCGGGCCGGTGCCTTTGGCATGCTGGTCATCGCCCACGATCCGTACCTCTCGGCCGAACAGATCCGCGAGCGTGGCGCCGAGCCAGTGTCGATGGGTGAGCTCCTGAGCCAATCCGACTACATCTCGATCCACGTGCCGCTGACGCCGGAGACCGAGGGGTTGATCGGCCGGCACCACCTGGCCATGCTGAAGCCCAACGCGCGCCTCGTCTGCTGTGCGCGCGGGAAGGTCGTGGACGAGGCGGCGCTGATCGCCGCGCTGGACGAAGGCCGCCTCGCGGGGGTGGCTCTGGACGTCTTCGCGGTCGAGCCCCTGCCAGCCGACAGCCCGCTCCTGCGCTCGAACAAGGTCGTGGTGACACCCCACATTGGCGCCAACACGGTCGAGGGACAGGCGGCTGTCGGTTTCGATACCGCGCGCCGGGTGTTGGCGCTGTTGCACGGCGATCATCCCTCGGTGGCACCGCCGCCCGGTTCGTTCCTGCGTAAGGGCTTCGAGCGCGGCCGCGATTGGACCGATCCGGGCCAACTGCAGCTGCGCATCGTGCCGCTGAGGACTATCTCGTTGCACGAGCAGTATGATCCATTGCGCGTCGATCGGCTGGCGACTCTGCTGCGCAAGGATCAAACGCTCTACAATCCGGTCCTCGTGACCAGGATCCCCGGCATGCAGCAGTACGTCGTCCTGGACGGGGCGGCGCGCGTCTCGGCGCTGTGTGAGTTGGGCTGTCGCGACGGGCTGGTACAGATCATCGACTACACCGACCCCAGTATCGGGGTTGGTCGCTGGCACCATCTGCTCCGCGGCATCCCGGCCGAGAGCTTCCTGGACGATATCCAGCAGATTCCGCAGGTGCGCCTGGAGCGCGCGACCCTGGCGGACGCCGAGCGGGCACTGGCGCTGCGCGAGATTTGCTGTATCCTGGTCTTCGCCGATGGTCAGGTTCGCGGGGTTCACGCGGGCACTGATCTGGCAGCGCAGATCGAGGTGATCAACGCGGTGGTGGGCCTCTATCGCGGCAAGGCCGAAGTCTTTCGCCTGGCCGCTCGGCGTGCCGATCGCCTGTGGGTCGAGGGCGAGTCCTTCAATATCGCCCTGATCTTCCCCGCGTTCACACCCGAAGAAGTGCTGAAAATGGCCCGTAACGGCGCTCGCCTGCCGATGGGCATCACCCGTCACATCGTGCCGGGGCGCGCCCTGGGTCTCGGCGTGAGTCTCGACCTGCTGCGTGCCGACGTCCCGCTCGACGAGAAGAATGCCCGGCTGCAGCACCTGGTGCGGACCCGGATCCAACAGAAGAAGGTGCGGCTCTATCAGGAGCCGGTGTTTGTGTTTGACGAGTGATGGTCGGTGAGGCGAGTGGCACGAGAACTCCCAGTTCCTGGAGCCAGGGGGCAGGAACTGCTCTGGAAAGGCGGCTGGTGATGATCCGCGAGGTCCTTCTTGGCAATGAGGCGATTGGGCGCGGGCTGGTGGAGGGTGGCTGCCGCCTGGTCGCGGCCTATCCGGGAACGCCAAGTTCGGAGGTTCTGCCCGCCGTTGTCCGCTTCAAGGAACAGCTCGGTCTGGACATCTACGCCGAGTGGTCAATCAACGAGAAGAGCGCGCTCGAGGTGGCCCTGGCTGCCAGCTGGTCCGGGCTGCGCGCAGCGGCGGTGATGAAGCAGGTGGGGCTCAACGTGGCGGCCGACCCGCTGTTGAGCGCGGCCTATACCGGTGTCAACGGTGGCCTGGTGATCGTGGTTGCCGACGACCCCGGCCTGCACTCCTCTCAGACCGAGCAGGATAGCCGCCTCTTCGGCCTGTTTGCGAAGGTGCCGGTGCTCGATCCGTCGACACCGCAGGAAGCCAGGGCGATGGCCCGGGCCGCCTTCGAGCTGTCCGAGCGCTTCAAGGTGCCCGTGATCCTACGGCCCACTATCCGGATCTGCCACGGCAAGCAGGATGTGCTCTTCGAGGGCGTGACCGGCGTGACCCGCCCGGTTCGCTTTGAGAAGGATCCAACCCGCTGGGCGGCCACGCCGCGCTACCGCTTCTTCCTCCACAAGGAGCTCAATGAAAAGCTGGCCCGGATCGAGACCGAGTTTGAGAGTTCGCCCCTGAACTCTGGAGGTCTCTCCGAGGATGGCAACGGCCGCCACCATCGTCTGGGCATTGTCGCGGGCGGGGTCTGCCATCCGAACATCGTGGACCTGCTGGCCGAAGTGGGCTTGAGCGGCGAGGTCCCCGTGCTCAAAATTGGGACGCCCTACCCGCTGCCGCCCCGCCTACTTGCCGGCTTCGCGGCCCGCTGCGACCACGTTCTGATCCTGGAAGAGCCCGACGCGGTCATCGAGCTCCAACTGGACGACCGCCGCCACATCCATGGCCGGCTCGACGGTACGGTGCCCAATGCCGGCGAGCTCACACCCGAAGTGCTCTACGAGATCCTGAGCGATCTCTCGACCCGGCTGGGCCTGGCGGTTAGCCTGCCCGCTCTGGCTGACCCCGCGCTCGATGCGTTGCTGGGCAACCTCGACCTGCCGGTGCGCAAGCCCCGGCTGTGTCCGGGCTGCTCGCATCGGTCCTCGTTCTTCGCGATCCGCCGCTCGTTGCCCAAAGCAATCTACCCGGGCGACATCGGCTGCTACACGTTGGGCACCAACCTGCGGGCGGTGGATACGGTACTCGACATGGGCGCCTCGGTCAATATGGCCGCTGGCTTCTACCAGGCCTACAAGCTGGCTGGCGAGCAGCGTCCGATCGTAGCGACCATCGGTGACTCGACCTTTTTGCACAGTGGCATCACGGGGCTGGCCAACGCCGTCCACACCGGGGCCCGTTTCATCCTGGTGATTCTGGACAACACCGTGACCGCGATGACCGGCTTCCAGCCCACCCCCGACTCCGAGCGGCTGGCCGACGGCCGCGGCGAGGGGACGCGCGTTCGCATCCAGGAGATCGTGAGGGCAGTGGGCGTGCGGTTCATCCGGCAGGTCGATCCCTATGAGATTGACCATTTCAAGCACCTTTTGAAAGAGGCGGAGGCGTTTACCAGAGCGCCGGACGGGGGCGTGGCGGTGATTCTGGCCGAGCGCGCCTGCGTGCTCTACGACCCGTCTCCCGTGCGCGCGGCCCCGATCAAGGTCACCGTCGACGATGCCTGCGACGGCTGCAAATACTGCCTGGTGGCCTTCGAGTGCCCGGCGCTGGTGATGAACGTGACGGCGGGGAAGGTGGAGATCGATCGTCGCACCTGCGTCGACTGCGGTGAGTGCATTGATTCGTGCTACAAGGGGCTCATCATTCCGATGTGAGAGTGGCCGAGCGGATACAGCCGAACTGTCCTTCGCCGTCTTCGTGATACGTGCACGCCGCCGTTCATGCATCGCGCACCACGAATATCAGTGCTGCAATGCGCCCCAGTCTATCATAGGCAGCAGGTAACCGTATGAAACTACAACTTTTGGTGGCCGGCGTGGGCGGCCAGGGCATTTTGTTCATCACCAGGCTGCTGGAGACGGCCGCCCTCGCGCGCGGTCAGAGCGTGATCGGCGCCGAGACCCATGGGATGAGCCAGCGGGGCGGATCGGTGGCATCCCACTTCAAGCTCGGGGACTACCACAGCCCGATGGTGCGCCGTGGCACCGCCGATTGCCTGATCGCCATGGACGCTAGCGAGGCTTACCGCAACCTGGCATTCCTGCGCCCGGGTGGCCTGGTCTTCGTCAATGCGCGTGACGGCCAGTTTCCGAAACCGGAGATTCAGGAAGCGCTGATCCGGTGCGGCATTCAGGTTTTCTCGATCGATGCCGATGCGCTCGCGATGAGCCTGGGCGCCCCCAACCTGGCCAATGTTGCGCTGTTGGGGCTGGCGGTCTCCCACCCGGACTTCCCGTTCGACGACCAGGAGGTCCGGCAGGCGATCGGCGCCATCAGCCCCGTTCGCTACTATGAGCTGAACCTCAAGGCGCTGTCCGAGGGGCAGCGGGGAGCAAAGGAAGCAGGGAGCAGGTAGCAGGAACGTGCCCGCACGGCTTCCTCGTTGGAGCGAACAGTGTGTGGCTATTGTGCTCCCTGCTCCTCGATCGGATGAAGAGCGGTGTCTCCCTCTCGAAACGTGCCTTGATCAAGGAGCCTTCCCTTGTACCAGTTTGACTACCTGGCCCCGGCCTCCCTCCCTGAGGCGGTCAGCGCCCTGGCGCAGCACGGAGCCGCGGCGCGCGTCCTGGCCGGGGGCACGGATTTGTTGCTGCGGATGAAGCGCGGCCAGTGGACGCCCGCGCTTGTGATCAACTTGAAGCGCATCCCCGGGCTGGGTGAGATGGCGTTCGATGCGGCGACCGGCCTTCGCCTGGGCGCCCTCGCCACGCTCAACGACCTGCGTCGCTCGCCGATCATCCGGGTTCACTACCCCGCCCTGGCCGAGGCCGCGGGGACGATGGCCGGCGACCAGGTGCGCAACATCGCCACGGTCGGGGGCAATGTCTGCAACGCCTCGCCCTCCGCGGACACCGCGACGCCGCTGCTGGTCTACGAGGCCCAGGCGTTGATCGCGGGGCCCCAGGGCGAGCGGCAGGTGCCCCTGCGCGACTTTTTCGTCGGGCCGGGCAGGACGGTTCTCGCTGAGGGCGAGATCCTGACCGCCCTGCAGCTGCCGGTGCCGTCGCCTACCCTTCGTTCGCGCTACTTCAAGCTGGAATACCGCCGGGCGATGGACATCGGTGTGGCCTGCGTCGCCGTGGCGTTGCAGATCGGTCCCGACGACCGCTGCCAGGAGGCCCG
>DOUV01000085.1 GCA_003520455.1 Chloroflexota bacterium
GCGACGATGCGGCGCTGCTCGGCGAGGGGAGCGAGGGGGAACGGGTAATCGGCCAACTGGGAAAAGTTGACCCGAGGTCGATCACCTTCGTTTAGATGCGACGCAAAAGAGACGAAATCCCAGGAATTGAGGAAGTATTGAAGATACCGGCTATCCAGATGGCGTACATGTCGAAAGACGATGAACTCTGCCGAGCAGAGACCTTCAAAGTCTGGGCAGTAGACTTTGTTGAGAACCGGACGCAGACGACCGTAAAGCACGTCCCCCGACTCAAAGTACTCGGCCGCACTTCTCATTTCCCGGGCTGACACAGAACCAAGCAGACGCATAGTCTGTGCCTCGACGTGTTCCATGCCAATAAATCTCAGGTCCGGGTAGGCTTGCGGCTTGACTCGTTTCCTCGTCGTATCGGTGATCCCACCCAAGGTTGTCCACGTCCACCCCACTGGAAGTGCCTTCTCCTGGCGCTCTTCCACTACCACCGCGTCGGCCAATGCAACCTCCCAATGTCAGAACTCCCGAAGGGAGTGGAGAACCAGGTAGCTGGGGTGTAGCGCGAGCAAAAACCCTTGGCGGTCCCCGCGCCGCCGGGCGTCTCGCTTCGCTGCCGCGGCGAGGACAACGAGTGGCTGCACACCCGGCTACCGTTTTCGCCACTCTCCGAGCTTTCAAACGAGCTCGACCGTGATGGCGACGTCCGGGTAGGGTTAGGGGCGCATGGCCTGCGCCCGTCCCACCGACGGAACATCCCGCCTTCCCGGCTGTCAGGACGGGCTCGATCTGCCTGCGACTGGGAAGACGCGACCATTCGCATCGCGGGCGGACGCCGTCCGCCCCTACAACGGCAATTCGCCGCCAGGGCCCTGGAAGCACGGACACTCCGCCTTGAACGCCTGCACCGCCGCCCCTACAACGGCAATTCGCCGCCAGGGCCCTGGAAGCCGTGGGCTTTCTCTCACGAGGTCCTGTAGGACCACGCCGCGCTCGCGCCTATGTTTCTCCAAAGATGATATGCCAGAGCCGCTCGAACACGTACCCCTCCAGCGGATCGCGGTCGTGGGACAGCATCTCGCAGCAGCGCACGTAGAAGGTCCGTGGCCGTTGATGGATGCGTGACCGGCTGGCAGCGAACAGCCCGTTTGCCCGGCAGACCAGGAGCGGCGGACACACTTCCCCAAACAGGTCGGCGTACATCTCCGCTAACGGCAGCCAGGGATGATGGGGGCCCCCTCGCCCATCGAAGGTAATGCGGAACGCCGATAGCTCGGCGTAGTGCGTACGGCTACAAAACGTCGCCAGGCGTTCCGGCGTCCCGATAAGCGTCTCCAACGCCTCCCGGAGATCGGGACGATGGGGGAACGGGTCACCTTGCAAGAAGACCGTCGCATCCGCCAACCGCTCGTAGCGCGTGACGATGTGGTACAGGTACGTGTGGCTCTCGCGCCCGACGTTCGGCAGCCGGATACCCCCGCGCCAGTCGCCGCCCTTGTTGTAGACTGTGACCCGGTAGGGCAGGCGCCTCGCCCAGGAGACATCCTCGCGGTAGCGAGCGATCACGATCTCAGCGGTATGCGCGGGGCGCCGGCGGCGTAGCCAGGTACGCATGCCCCCTTCCAATCAGCAACTCCTGCTCTCACACCCGCACCCCTCGAGATGAGCCTACTCGAGCGGCATCGACCCTAACACCACGTAGTCGGTCTTCGCTCTGGCCGAGAGAGCTTCCCACTTTTTCGACAAGGGCCGCAGCGGTTCGATCAGGCGTTTCAACTCCTCCGACGGGCGGCCGGGCGCCGGGAAGTAGCGGTTCCGCGCCTCGATACTGTCGAATTCAAACATGAAGATGTATTTCCCGGCCCGCTCGCCCCGGTCTCCTTTCAGCAGATGAATATCCACACCCGGCGTTTGCGATACCGGCAGCGCCGGCAGAAACGTTTCCAGCACGAACCTCTCGAACTCCTCGGCCGTCACCCCCGGACAGAGTTCGACCACGTGGATACCGAAGACTCTGGCCATGTCTCCCCCACGATTAGAGAGCAGCGAAATGACGATTCAGATATTCGACGGCGCGGTCCACCCCACTCTCAGCGCGAATCCCCTTGGCGATGGCGCCGGCCCGCATCCGGATCGCCGGATTACGGGTGGCAGCATCGAGGGCGGCGGCCAGTTGCCGAACGGTCAGCCGCTTTGGCACGATCGGCGGGGGGCCGGCGCCCAATTCGGCGACGCGCCGGCTCCAGAATGGCTGATCGAAGAAGCCGGGCACGCAGACGGACGGAACACCGGCCCGAAGGGCCGCAGCCGTGGTCCCCACTCCCCCATGGTGGACAACTGCCGTTACCCGTGGGAAAAGCCAGTCGTGTGGGACGTGCCCGACGGCGAACACGTCGTCGGGCAATTCGCGCTGGCTCACAGACCCCCACCCGGTCCAGAGGATGCCGCGGCACCGCAGACGGCGCAGCGCCCGGAGCGCGAGGTCGAGGCACGTGTCAGGCGCGCTGAGGCGGCCAAGACCAACATAGACCGGCGGTGGGCCGCCCGCCAGAAAGGCAACCAGGTCGGCGGGCGGCGCCCAATCGGCGGGGCCGTCGAGGAACCAGTAGCCGGCCAGGCAGGGGCCATCCCCCCAGTCCG
>DOUV01000089.1 GCA_003520455.1 Chloroflexota bacterium
CCCTGTCATCGCTGCGGCCGAGGTCGACGCGCGCCGGCGACAAGGCCAGGAAGAAAGTCTGTGCCCGCCGCGAAGGGCTGCCCGGTCGCCCCCTGGGCGAGCATGGGGAGGAGCAGCTCCTCCGTCGTGCCAGGGTAGGTGGTCGCCTCCAGCACCACCAGCATCCCCGCGTGCCAATGCTGCGCCACCGCCTCGCCGGCCGCGATCAGAGAGCGCACGTCGGGGTCGCGGGTCTTGTTCAAGGGCGTCGGCACGCAGATGATCGCGACACCGCACTCGGTCAGGACCGAGAAATCGGTTGTCGCCGTAAGATTGCAAGTTGGAAGGCTCCCCCTACGGGGGGCACCCAATGCAGTGCCCCGCACCAGGGGGCACCCCTCAGGGTGGAAGGTCGAAGATGCCCGGCGTCAGCGTCCGGGCATTGAAGGGGAACGACACCGTTGATGGCGATGATGCGTGGGCTGCGCTGGCGACGGTGTGGTGTGCGAGGAGTTCCGATGGGACGTCTTCGATGGAGAACTGGCCGCAGTTGATGGCGTCGACCTTGCCTTGGTCGACCCTTCGGCAGTCCTTCGTTCCTCAGAGCCTGCCCTGAGTGCGACGAAGGGACATTGCTCAGAGCTTGCCCTGAGCCTGCCGAAGGGACAGGCTCTGCCGACGAGGGCCTGCGGCCCGACGATGGATTCGCACATCCTCGAAGCAGGAGACGATGGACAGCAGTCATTCCTCATCCCGCACTTCTCGTTGGCTCTGATAGGTTTGTATCTTCTCGAAGAGGGTATCCACCGTCTCCCCAGCCAACAACTGTTCTCGAATAGTAAGGTAGTCCCCTTTTCCCACCTGCCAGGTAACCAACAAACGGGCAACCTTGGACGGACTGAGCTGTTTTAACAAGATCTCGGCCGCTTCGTATACAAGTTCCTGCTCGTTTATTACTTTCACCCTCATAGCAATCCTCCCGTCACCGCCAACACAAAATCCACCGAATGAAGTACTTCGATCGCACCTTGATGCCGGCACATCAGCCGGTCGGGGATTTCGCCATCGCGCAAAGTTGGCCAGGTTTTTATCTTTTCTTTGCATCTTTGCGCCTTGGCGTGAAGTAATTTTCACTGAAATGGATTGGATGCTCAGCCGTGAGGCGCCTCCATATTGAACGAGGAAGGAGACGCCGGCCGCGACCCGGGCCAGGGGCAGAAGACGCCGGGGAGGCGCAGCCCACGCTCGGCGGACCCGAGGCCGCGAGCCCTACCGGTCGCGACTTGACGTTGGCAGGCCCCGTTCTTCCAGGATCGCATAGAGATCCCGAACGCTGACCCCCAATTCGTCGGCAAAATATTCGAGGCTGATCTCACCGGCTTCAAACTGTCGATAGCGTTGCTGCAGGCGGTATTCGAAGCCCAGATCAATCGATCTCCATCTTCTACCACCGTGGTGGATTTCACCTTGGTGCGTTGGTGCGTATCGTTTTCAGGCTGCTGAGTCCGCGATTTTCCAGCCCGAGCGCCACGGTTGCACCCGGCCACTCTCCCGCCACTGGCGAAACGTCTCCCGCATGTCGGCGAACGCTCCCTGATCCCAAAGTACCACTCCGTACTCGAGTGCCTCCAGAAGCAGAGGGTGATATTCGCGAAACATGCGTTGCCACTCCCCACGGTCGTAGGGGAAGACTTCGACGTCCATGTCCGCCGGCGGGGAGAACTCCGCCATTCGATCGATCAGCCGCTTGTCATCCTCATCCCTCAATCCAATCAGGAGGTCGTAGTCGCTTCCCCGGGACCAATTCCCACGGGCCATGGATCCGAACAGCACAACGAACTCCAGTTCCTCGCTGTGCCGGTCTACCAAAGCGTGGAGAAAACGCTCTAGCCTGTTAACTTCAGGGCGATCCGATAGTGTTTTCAGCAAATTCCACCACCCGCTCAGCATCTTCCACTGCTTCACGAGCGTCAGCCTCAAAAAACTGATCGGCAGGCGCTCCTTGAGGAAACGCATCAGGATACCGGGTTGGGATATAATATCGGTTCAGGCGGGCACATCCTGTCCGTACAGTTTGTTCCACAGTTGTATGAGCTTCTACTGCTTGCAGAAGCACATTCAAGTTATGACCGAGCTGGGGAGTCCGAAAGTGTTCACATATTGCCTTGAGGGCTTTCTCGCTCGCTTGCTGACAGGTAAAGCAACACCATGACCAATGCTGGCCTGCAAGCAAGTCACGAGCTGCACGCAATTCAGCTTGAGCCTCGATCAACCAATCTTGTGCCCGTTGCATCGCCTCAATTATCTCCCTCCACTGATTGGATGCTCAGGCACCACATTCAGTCACCGGTGAGTATAGCTTATTTCAAGTGGGAAGGGGAAGCCGCCGTGATCTCAGCCTCGATCTCTTCCGGGCTCAGCTCGCTGGGACGGCCATGGATTTCTGCCAACAGGCGCTCCAGACCCCACCAGCCCAGCCTGAGACGCTGTTCCTCGTCTGCCCTGAGGGCTTGCAGCTTCTTGAATTCCTCATAGGACAGCACGACGGCAACCGGTTGACCGGCATGTTCCAGGATCACAGGAGTTTGCAAGTGAGAAACAGAGGTCGCATGGGCACCCGTCGGTTCAGAGATGAGCTCAGACGTGTTCATCGGACATCTTTCCATTCCATGTGCGTTTCGCCAAGACAGGCGTTCGTCGTATACCACAAGCTCGTCCGTGGCGTCACCAACGTCCCGCGGGGTCAGCAAGAAGTACCAGGGTGGAGAGGTGCTGCCGATGCGTGGGTGCTTGGGTGCAAGAGTTGGGCGCCGCGGCCTCGATCCCCTCCCACCCATCGATGCCCGGCTTATCGGCCATGATGGCGATTTCGTTGACCAGAGCGACATTCACTACCCGAAAGGTGTTCCGACCGAGGCGTGTTCTCCACGGTGTCATCGCGCGGCCGGGGGCGATGCGCTCCGGCGAGAAGACGGTTGCAGGTTCCCCCGTCGGGGGCACCCTCATCGGTACGTAGACGGAAGGGGGCAAGCCCTGAGGGGTTCCCCCCGGCGTCCCCTACGGGGAAGCCCCTGCCCTGAGGGGTACCC
>DOUV01000984.1:0-7847 GCA_003520455.1 Chloroflexota bacterium
AGCGCCGCCCGCAGCGCCGTCCCGCTGTGGCGGTAGAGGCCGAGTGCTGTCGTGGCCTCGACCTCGAATTCGAAGTGATGCATCGTGAGCATTCGGTGCTCCTTAAGAGTATCCTGCGGGCGGAACCACGGAAGGCTCCGCCCGGCGGATCGAGTCATAGATCTGCACGGTCATAGGATGTAAATGTCTTGCTGGTACGGATGATCTTGTACGGCAGGAAGACGGGGTGCAAGACGCGGTCGCGGCCAAGTGTGATGCGCTGGCCGGAGTAGATATTAGCTTTGTCGAAGCTGAGTTGCGGTGTGCAGTCATCGAGTTGCTGGAGGGTAGAATTCAAATCGAAACTAGCCGGAAGGGCACCATCCACGACGACGAAGGTGGCCGGTAACTCCTCAAACATCTGAGGCGGTGCGGCCAGTTGCAGAAAGCTGCCGCGCTTGCCAAGGGAGTTGATTTGGAGCAGCAGATCGCCGAGCCAGCCAACACCTTTATCGGGCGGGATATCAATGGCCAAGCCAAGATCGCCCGCGTAGAAGACGTACTCGCGAAAGGCGATGGTTTGCTGAAGGGGCCCTGCATGGCGGGTGCCCGGGGCCGCCGGATTCCGGCGTGGTTTGAGCACTTTCTGGAACAGATTTGTCACTACCGCACGCTCCGGTACAGCCACCGCTACCGTCCGGTCACGGATGGTCGGCCATCGTCGGCGGGCCTCACCGACGCCCCACAGACGGAAAGCGCTATCCAGAAGCGCCATCTTGACCGCGAAGGGCGTCGGTGCCAGGAGGCTCTTGCCGCCGGAGGAAGTTGCGCTACTCGCCTTAAGCGAGAAGAGCGTCGTTGGACGATAGGTTGCCGTCAGCCACATCTTATGCCTCGTACCGTAGTGTGAAAGGCTCCGTCGTCACTACCAGGTCCGTCATCTCACGGGCGAACTCGGCCAGCGAGGCAAAGGGCCTGAGCTCGATGCTCTCAGGGCGCAGTCCGTTGAGCGCGTCCGCAATGGCGCCGATCTGGGTGCGATAATCCGTGTTAAGTGCGCTGATGGTTGGGGCGGGGATCACCGTGCGGCTCACCGCAATCACCCCCTCGACGTCCACAATGTGGGGATTCTGAGTGCCGCGCATGGCGCCCTTGGGGGCAATAAAGGTGTAGAGAATTGATTCGAGCAAGGCGCGATAGCGGCGGTGGCGTGTCGGGGGATCCACCGCGTAGCGCTGCGAAATATCGTTGAAGCCGATCCGCGCAGCCTCCAGGTTAGCGACAATAGCGTAGACGCCACTGGAGGCCGGGCGGTGGAAGATGGCCTGTCCGAGATTGGCCTGGCGGGCTGTCTCACTCGTGTCGGCCGCGCGTTGAGCGACGCTGCGCTCGCTCGCGTATTTGACGTGAAAGTAGCTATCCGTCGCCACCTGCTCGGGCCGTGCGACCACCCAACCGAACTCGACGACACTTTTTCGTGGGAGTGAGCGTTTGCCCGACGTGATGAGGTTGCCTTCCAGATCGTCCAGGGCGCAGCGTTGGAGCAGGAGGTCGAGCGATGCTGCATCGCTCTGTCCCTCGATACTGGCGATGTAGGCCGGGTCGGCGCTGGCGCGGTTGGCGTTGAATTCACGGCAGCCGGCGCAGAGGTCCAATTCGCCGCCGTTGGTTGCCAGAAAGAAGAGGTGCTCGGCCTGGATGTGTTTCCACATGTCGCCGGAGATCGCGTTGACGTTGGCCAGCCGCCCGTCGTGGCCGACGATGTTGACCATGCGGGTTTGAATCTGATTTCCTTCGCCGCCCTCATTGTTGAGCGAGTGCAGATCCAGCACTGCCGCGGCCGAGATGGAGAGTGAATAGACCGGGGTTGTCACGAGAATCGCTCCTTGTTGTGAAGGTTGGTGTGAAGTGAGTCTGCAGGGTCGGGGGCAGTACAAGCACCTGACTACTCTTCTATTTCATTCTCTTCTTCATCCGTCTCGCTCATCATGTCCGCGTCACCGGCTTTTTCCTCCTCATCCCCCTCGCGCGGCTCGTAGGGCGTACTGGCATAGCCGTAGGCCACCAGGAGATGGCAAATCACTTCGGGGCCAAACGCGTCAACCAGCCGGACGACGTCGTCAATATCGGCGGTGCGCACCATCGGGCGCATCCGCTGCTTGCGTGTCTCAAAGACCTGCATCGTCTCGGCGTTGTAACGGCCGATGAACTCGGCGAGTATCGCGATGAACTCATTTTTGTAGTGCGCCTTGCGCGCCAACTCCTGCCCGAGCCCGTAGCGGATATCGTAGAGCCGGGGCTGGTTGCGTGCCTTGCGGCGCTGGGGAACGACAGTGCTGTAGCGAATGGCGGAGGCCACGTTCTGGAAACCAACTGTCTCCAGGATTTCACTGTAGCGTAGTTCGATGCCCACAAGAATCCTCCTGAGTGAATCAATGGAAAACTGAAGCGCGTGCCGGCCGCGTTCGCGCTGGCTGATGAGAAAGCTACTGTACCCAACCGCGAAGTCACCGAAGGCGTGGAGATCACCGGCCGAGAGAAAATCGCGGTAGCGCTCGAGCAGGGTGACTTCCTCACTGTGCGATTCATCGAACTGGGCGACGATGCGCTCGTGCTCCTTGAGCGCCGCCAGGTACTCGGCCACGTCGTCGTTGGAAGTGATGCGAAACCAACCGGGCAGGTTCAGTACGGCCAGATTCATCGTCGCCACGGCATTGCCCAGATCCTTGTAGAAGGCACTGTAGAGCCCTGCGACGACGCTACGTGGTCCTCCCCCAAGCAGTTGCGAGAATAGGTCAGCATTCTCGCGTGCCTGGCTCCGCTCCAAGAGAGCCCGAGTGTAACGTAGACTGGCGAAGATATCTGATCGCACCGCCGTCTCCGCGCCGGCCATCGCGTTCCGAAACGTGTTCATCACCCTGTCGTGGGTGCTCAGTGAGACTGCGCGCGGCCAGAGCACGTACGTTTTGCGGTCCTTGCTGCCGCGCAGTTGCTTGCTAAGCGCCGCCTGATAGAAACCGACTTGTTTCAGGAACTCTGGCAGCCAAAAGCCCTTGATGTTTTCAAGGCTCAGGCTGTCAGGCTTGGCTCGATTGCGCCCCTTGCCCTGGGATGGATTATAGATCTGTGAGGCGGTAGCGGCCCGAATCGAAAGACCCGCCGCCTGGCACGCTGTCTTCCAGCGTGCCTCGGCTCCGGCCACATCGTTCGGCGTGGTGGCGTAGCACCGCACCAGAATCTCCAGCAGCTCGGCAAACAGCGGCCGTGCCTCCCACCACTGTTGCAGCACGGCATTGTAGCCGGTCAGACCCGCAGGGTTGATCGCCCGAAAGATGTCCCAGTGAGAATGGGGCCGGTTTGGCAGCGTCTCGAGCGCTGGATGATCCTGGCCGCGCCGATCGGCCCGGCGCGCCTCAACCGGCAACTTGTTCCAGGCTTCGAAGAACGTGGCCCGCCGCTGCTTCTCGGCCTCGTAGTCAACCTCGGTTCCTCCCTCGAGCCCCGGCGGTAACTTATCTGCATTCTTGAGCGTTCGGATGAAAGGCGCAGGGTGAAAAAAGTCAGTCCCCCTCAGCCAGGTCTCCTCGAGCTGTGGATCGCATTCGACCAGGAAATAGGGGCCGCCATCGCACACCGTCACGTCACCGCCACCATGCTGGTCCATCACCTCGCGGACGACCGTCGCCAATCCCCACGCCACCAGCGGGTCCGCAAACGTACCGGTTGATTTGTCTACGTACAGTCTGTGAACGGGCACAAAAGCTCCTCCTTTGTTCTCTTCATGTCATGGTGCGTCGCCCACCTCGCCGAGTTGAAAGATGGTGTGGCCCGTACGGTAACGACACCGCCGTCGCCCAGCCACCTTCGATCCAAGTGATAGCACTCTTCTTGGGGAATGTATGGGTAGTGAACTGCCTTCACCCGTCTGCCGCTTGCGCTCCCCATTCCGTTCCCAGCTGGTCCGCACGGCGCAACGCGCGGGCCAGCAGCATGTAGGCGAGCAACTCATTGTCGTTGCTTTCATCCACCCAGAAGCGATCAATCTGCGTCAGATCGGGCGTATCCCGGCTACGCAACCCACGCACGTCGACGGCCAGGTGGGGTGCCAACTGGAGCGTACGGGCGATCTCGGCTGTCGCGCCAGGGATGAGCTCGAACGCGCGAAACTCCCGGCTAAATGGCCCGTGGTGGCGGGCGATGGCGCTGAACGCCGCCTTGATGATAGGGAGATGCGTGGGATCGAGTGCCTGCACCAAAAGCGGTGCCACGGCCACTGCGCCCTCCACGGCATGCGGCGGGCGCCGCGAACTCATCGCCCGCTCTTTCTCGATATGTAAGGGATTCAGTTCATCGTAATCGGTATGGGCGATAGCCTCAGCATCCGGCGCCGGCGCTCCAATCGCTCGCTGCCAGTTGTGGTACCAACGCTGCAAGGCCTTGTTCAGCTTGCCGACATCGTGGAGCAAGGCCACGAGGTGGGCCGCGCGTACCAATACCCCCGGTTGCCAGCCCGCACGCTGCTCCAGGCGCGCTGCCGCCGCCGCCAGTTCCGGCCAGGTATCCTGCACAAGCGCCTGCCACACCAGGCTGATGTGGCGCTCGTACGATTCGAGCCGGTAAAACCGAGTGTACTGTTCCGTTTTCTGGCGCAGCACCGGTGGTGAGACGAAGCCGGTTGGCTCGTGCAACAGGAAGCCGCGCTGGGGATCATAACCCGCCAACGCCGGGTTTACCACGACCAGGGGCGCACCGCGAAGATCCTCGCTACTCCAGGCGCGCTCCCACCAGCGCTCCACGTGCCGCCCACCCTCGCTCTCGTCCGTCGCCGCCTCTCGCAGCCACATGACCCCCCATTCCAGGTCTAACTCAACCTCGCGCTCCACCCAAACTTTGGCAGCACCGTAGAGGCTGCCCGGATAGAGCGAAAAGGCCTCGACCTGCCAGGGATTGGTCAGCAACTCATCCGGGTTCGGATGCACGATCACATCGCGGGCAACGATATCGCGAATCAGGCGGCTGCCTCCGGCGCGGTCGGCCTCTCCCCGCAGAACAACGTTCATCTCGGCGCGATGCCGGCTGCGGGAAGCCTTCAGGCCCTCGACGACCGCGCGGTCACGCGGGCCATGCACCGCCGCCACCACTACCTGTTCATCGGCAAAGGTCAACTGGGTGCCATCACGCTCCTGAAACGCAGATCGGGTCCGTTCGAATTCGTCGGTCATTCCGGTGTAGGGCAGCTCACTCTCGATGTCATAGACGAAGACGTGTCCCTCACCGCCGTAGCGCGCACAGCGACCGGCCCGTTGCAGTACGGCGTTCGCCGGGGCCAACTCGGTGTGCAAGTGCGTCGCCGACAAATCCAACCCGACCTCAATTGCCTGAGTCGCCACGATGATCCAGCGCCCGCTCGGATCGGCATCCTTCCCAAAGCGGCACAGCAACTCGGCTTCAATCCGTTGGCGGTCCGCTTTTAAGAAGTGGCTATGCAGCAAGAGCAGCTGCGTGTCGCCTCGCGCCGGGTGTCTCTGTAGCCCCTCAAAGAGCGCTCGCGCTCGATCTACCGTGTTGCAGACCACGATGCTTCGTGTCCCGTGCTCGCGTAGCACGGCGTCGGCCGAGAGCGGCTCGGGGCGCCAGTGGTAGAACCGCCGCTTGTCTCGCTGCACGGGAATCTGCAGCATCTCCTCACCGGCGGCATCATCTTCCGGCACGACCACGGCGTCGAGTAGCCTGGCCAACTCACCTAGCATCTCGGGCGAGAAGGTGGCCGTCATGAGGAGCATCGGGGCTACACCCTTGAGCATGCGCAGCATCTCCAACGTCGTCGGCAAGGTCGAGTCGGGGTCAAAGAGATGAAACTCATCGAAGACCAGGTAGGACGAGACCACGGCTGCTGCATTGAGGTTCCACTGACGCTTGGGCTGGCTATAGGGCATGTGGAGAAAACTACTCAACACCTGGTCGATAGTGGCAAAAGTGAGCGTCGCTGTCAGATCCCGATCCTCGCGACGCTCACCGGTCTGGATCGCTACCCGTATCCGTTCGTCGCGCCCGGCCCGCCTGACTCTGGCGGTGTACTCCTCTCCGAATTGGTTCGCCAACACGCGTAATGGCACAGCGTACAGACACTTGTGTGGAAAATCGCGGTCGTGCTCAAGGGCGTCGAGGAACGGCAACATGGCTGCCAGGGTCTTGCCCGCACCCGTGGGAGCCTGCAAGATCACATTTCGACCACTGATCAGCCATGTAGCAACGCGCCGCTGAAATGGGTAGGGTGTGAGACCCATGGGTCAACCTCCGAAGTAGTCGCTAAAGGTCTGATCGAGCGTGTCCCTGGCCTCGGCGGCGCGGGAGGTGAGCCATCCGTAGCGCTCGGCTAATCGCCGGGTCTCCCCGCTCATCATGTCTCGCAGTTCAGTCGGCGCCAGCACCTCCACGTCCGCGCCCCAGCCGCGAATCCAGGGCAACATGTCAGTCGTGTCGGCGACGTGAGCAGCCCAGCGCAGCCAGCCGCCCTTTTCAGGGTCGTTGGCGGTGGTCTGCGAGGGGTGCCAGCGAGTCTCCAGCACCCGTTCGCGCACGCGTGGGCTGAAGCGCAGCACCACCCGGACCAACTCGTCGCCAAAGATCACCGACCAGGCGTGGCGCAGGATGTCGAGCCCCGGAAAGTCGGCGGGGATCGTGTATTCTTCACGCGTCAGTCGGGCCGATTCGATGCGTTCCAGCTTGTAGCTGCGCAACTTATCGGGAAGGCTACTATGGCCGATGGTATAAGTGGCGAAGCCGACCGAGGAGGGCTCAAACAGGTAAGGTGCAAAAGTGGTCTCGAAGGCCTTGCCGTTCAGTGGTTTGTAGCGAATGGCGACCCGCCTCCGGTAGATGTATGCTTGCATCATCGTTCGAAAGACAGAACTGTAGCCCGATTGAACAGGACGTTCCATCAACTCATGGGCTGCCTGTTCAATCTCGTACCCCACGCCCGCATCGCCCGTCAGCACTGTCGCCAGTTTGAGCAGCGCCGTCTCGGCCGGCTCGTTGCGCTTGTCGTGTAGCTTCACCAACAAGCGCGTGGCGAGATAGAGGGTGAGCGCCTCCTCGGGGGACAACTCGAAGGCCCGCAGCCGGGTGCCCTCGTAATTCAGTGGACACCAGAGCGTACCGTCTTTGTAGATTTTCCCCTCGGCCTCCAGCTTGTTCAGGTAGTTATTGACCGTGCGCCGCTCCACCCCTACGAAATCAGCCACCTCGGCTTCGGTGATACCCTGAGGGTGACGCTGTACAGCGATCCATATCCGCTCGCGGCGCTGGCGCTCGGCTTCGCTGCTAATACGTGGCATCCGCCGCTCCTTTCATTTCCGAGTGATGGGATGGCTCTCTTTCCAGCGTACGGCAAGGTTGGAAAATTACCAACCCCTGTTTCGACCGCTTCACTCAGCGAACCAGAGCCAACCTTCACGATAGGCCCGGTTCTGATCCTCTAACTCGTGGAGGTAGTTGTTCACACTCCGCCGGTGCCAGCCCAGCATCTCAGCAATTTCTTGTTCCCGCAGCCCGCTTCGGTGCCGCTGCAGGATGGAAAACACCTGCCACACCCGCTGTTCATATTCACCTTGGCGCAAACGGGCCACTTCTTCCTCCCAAAGCAAGTTGTTGTTTGCTTCGAGGGTAGTGACCCGTTGGAAATTATTTTTCCAAGCCTCCGAAAGTGAGTGAAAGTAAGGAAAGAATCCGGCATGTCAGCGACGTCGGGCTCCCGGTTGCCTCCTACCGGCACTCTGCCACGTGACCAGCCTTTCCACCTACCGCCGCCGCCGCGCCTCCTCTCGCACCGCCTGCAAATCGAGGATCTCCGCCACCTCGAAGCGGGG
>DOUV01000984.1:8083-8534 GCA_003520455.1 Chloroflexota bacterium
CGCACCTCGATGACCCGCGCGATCTCGGTGCCGGCCAGCCCGGCGACGGCGGCGAGCTGTTCGTCGTTGAGCGGATGAGCGAAGTTGAGAAGGATCATGGGTGATTGTCATCCTATTCTGTGGAGGGTATACTCGCTCGTGGGAGTGAGTGTTATGGTTGAAATGACAGTTCAAATTCCCGAATCACTGGCCTGTTTGCCGGACAGCGAGCCTGAAGCCCTTATCCGCGCGGGTCTCCATGTGGCAGTCAGCGCCCGCTGCCGCACCACCCCCATATCTCGATCTTTCCTCACTACGTCCACACCCCAAACGGTGTCGAGCCGTCCACGGTTCGCTCCCTGACCGATCTCCTCGATTTCTTGGAAGCACCTTGCTGGGCTGACCGCGCACTTCAGCACCGTGGTCGGCCCGTCGACATACCCACCGTATCCACCATCGCCGCCACCTGCGG
>DOUV01000998.1 GCA_003520455.1 Chloroflexota bacterium
CTCGGCCGGGACAGGCAACCGCCGGGCTCCTTCCAACAGCGCGCTTCCGACCGCTCACGCGGTTCCTCCGAACCATGGTCTCACCCGCGCAACGACGACGTGACCGCTGTTCTCGGCAGGGTGAACTGCTGGTTGACTTTGGACAAAGTCTTTCCGTTCCGATCTCCTTTACGTCGCGCGCAGAGACCAGTTGAGCCGCGAATCCAACCAGCCAGAGAGCACAATGAGTAATACCATCAGCAGAATAGGAATGATGAACGGCATCGCAAGGACATCACTCATAAGCAACAAGAGAAGAAGTAGGCCAGTTACGGCTGCTGCTGTAACGGCACGGGTGTGAGCGGGAGAGAGAGCCGCTTGCAGTGCACTTCGGTAGTAGAGATACGCACCGCCAACTACGAATGCCAATTCGATCGCCGCGCTAACCACAGGGAAATTCCAGAGTCCGAGGCCCAGGAGCGGCAAGTTGCCCGCGTTGCCCGGCAAGATCGGCAGGTCAGGACGATGCACCAGTAAATCGAGGATCCAGTGGGAAAAGACGACCGCTCCAATCACAACGGCGGCCCGCTGCCCCCACGCACGACCCGCGAGGAGCGCAGCAATGACCGCAATGAGCGCAGCACCTACCAGGGAATGACTGTAGAAGGCCTGAATTAAGACTTGCCCATAGGCAGCAGGTTGCCCAGGGTGGAGTGGGGCAAAACTTTCGACACCGGCCGCGACCAGGATAATGAAAACGAAGTCAAGCAAGTAGGTGCTGAGCATGAGCGCCCAGAGCGGGACTCGCGGTGCCGGAGACTTGACGGCGGCGGCAAGACCAAAGTGACCAGCAGTCATGCTCGGAAGGCTCCTTTCTGATGCGGCATAGAACGACTTGTGCCTGATGTCCGGTGGATGAGCCACCCGCGTGGCACAACGACCGCCTTAGCCCATGGGGGCGGAGGAGGTGTTGCGGTTCGGCGGCTGCCGTTGGGCGCTGGGAGTCACGATACTTGACATCCTCACTGTCTGCGCTCATAATGGTTCCATACCGGAACCGCTACGGAGCAAGATATGCCTACAATCACTGTCAAGAATATCCCCCCTGATATCTACGAGCGCCTTAAGCTGTCCGCTGAAGCCAATCGTCGCAGTATCAACAGTGAGATCATCGTTTGCATTGAACGCGCTGTCCGCAGCCAGCCGGCCAACGTGGAAGCTGTGCTTGCCCGAGCCCGCCAATTGAGGCAGAAGACAAGTGGGCACCCGGTGTCTGATGACGAATTCATGCGAGCGAAAGTTGCGGGCCGCTTATGATCGTCGTCGATACAAATGTAATCGGCTATTTGTACTTGACAAGCAAGCATTCAAATCAAGCTGAGCAAGTGCTGGTTAAGGAGCCAAGGTGGGCAGCACCGCTGCTTTGGCGGAGCGAGTTCCGCAATGTGCTCGCGCTGTATATTCGAAAGGGGCTCCTATCCGTTCAAGAAGCGCTCCAGATCATGGACGAAGCCCTCACTCTCATGCAGGGCCGCGAGTATGAAGTCGCCTCGCTTTCGGTCTTGGGTCTGATGGCCGGCAGTACATGCTCGGCTTACGACTGCGAATTCGTGGCACTGGCCCAGGACTTGGAAGTTCCACTGGTAAGCGTTGACAGGCAGGTCCTCGAACAGTTTCCAGAAACAGCAGTATCGTTGGAACAATTTGTTGCAGCCTGAGATCGTACAGAGAAGCGTGTAACACGGACTGGAGGCATCCGTGTGGACTGCCTCCCCCCATCGCACGATGCCCTGCCACTTCTATGGCCCTCCCCAGGCCGTCGGGGCGGGTTTTGCCGGCGGCCTCGCCTGCAGGCGAGATCCGGTCGGGGCTCGGCCGTCGCCAGGACGGATCCTCCAAAACCCGCCCCGGCCACGTTCCTCCCGTGCCAACAACATCGCTGATGTCCTTGCCCCCAGATTTCCTCGATCCGGCCACGAATCCGATCCATCAACACCTCGTGGGCCAGGACGGCCTCGAGCCGCTCCTGGCTTTCCGCTGTATTGTAGCGCCGCTCCGTGATCGTGCCCTCCCGGTCGAGCGTGACGGACGACACGGACGGGATATGGTAGATGAAGGCAGCCCCGACCCATTCCGCCAGGGAGTTGGGGTCCGCGAAGAGCACGGTCACGTCCTCGTCAATGTTGAACACGTACCGCTCGGGGAAGCCGGTGAGATAGCGGCGCAGGTCGTCCGGCGTGTGAACGCCTCGCTCGAGCGGTGCCGGGGTTGGGGGTGGCACGGGAAGCCCGGCGCAGGCCAGGCCGAGGATCAAGGAGAGGGCACCGAGGAAGAGGAGGCGCCCGCCCGGCAGCCATGTGGCGCCGTTGCTGAAGAGCAATCCTCGTTACCCCCTCTTGGGCCCACCGAGGAGCAGGATGATGGCGGCTGCGATGAGCACCGTGACGGCTGTCGCGGCGGTGATGAGAACCAATAAGAAGGGCCAGTTGAGGCCCACCACGTCCATCTCGATCGCCACCCTGGTCAAACGTGCCTGCAAGGGATGAGATTGCCTGATCCGTCGTTCGCTCGAGATTGATCATACCACCGGGTGCAGATGCCCTCATCCGCCGAATCGCGGGCCGGGCAGGACGCATGCGGCCGAATCCGCACCCGGGCACCAGGGGGATAAGAAGGGCCGGGAGCCCTCGAATCGGCCTGGTCATTTGAGCGAAGAATTATAGCATCTGTTACCTCCTGCTGGTGACATTCTACAGCCCGCCCCACTCGTCGGTCTGCTAGAATGTCACGGGTATAGCTTGCAGTGCAGCACACGATCACAGTGGAGCTGGGAGGCCGTCTGGGTTCCTCGAGGCAGAGACTTTCAAATCGTCCCGGTGGCCACACCGGGCGTTTCTTTTTCGAGGCGACAGCAAGCCTGACGCGGAGAGAGATGGATGGGCGCAGTATCGTCGCTGGCTGGCGGTGCTCCCGGCACCGGCCGGGTTGGCGGCGCAGGCTGGAGGAGACCGCCATGGCCCAGGCCATAGCGTATGATCAGCGGGGAACGGCCGGGCTCATAACTGGTCGGGCGGCTGATGTCGCCGAGGAGTGCCAATGGAGGTATATCTATGACAGGTAATACACGCATTGGGATAGTTGCACTATGTCTTGCTATTGCCCTGCTCACGGGCATAGCGTCTGCGTCTGGCCTATTCCTGCGAGGCGATGGTTCCTTCGAGCCGGTCACGAGTGTGCGCGGCGAGCACTACGAGATGGCAACCACGGGTGTCTACGCGTATAACGCCCTGCGCGTCGTCGCCGAGGGGATCGGGTGGGATATCTTCACCCTCCTGTTTGCGGTTCCGGCGCTGCTGATGGCACTGCCATCACTGGCCAAGGGCTCGCTGCGCGGGAGATTGTTCGCCCTGGGGATCCTCGGCTACTTGTTCTATCAATATTTGATGTATGCAATGACGTGGGCATTTGGACCGCTGCTCCTCTTCTTCGTGGTGATCTACGCGTTGAGCCTGGCGGCCATTGTGGGGATCGTTTCGACAATTCCGCTCACCGGGCTGGCTGAACGCTTTTCCGAGCGGTTCCCGAGACGTGGAATGGCGCTGCTCTGCTTCTTGCTGGCGACCTTATTGCTGTTCATGTGGCTCTCGCTGATTCTCTCCGCTTCACGCGGTGAAATACAAGGTGTGCTCCACGGGCAGACGACCTTCGTGGTTCAGGCCCTCGACCTGGGGCTGATCGTCCCGCTGGCACTGTTCACGGGGGTGACGGTGTGGCGGGGCAGCGCGATCGGCTATCTGTTGGGCTCGACGCTGGTGGTCAAAGCGTTCGCGATGGCCGCGGCGATCTGCGCGATGCTGCTGTCGGCGTGGGCTTTCGAGGGCACGCTGGAGATCGTTCCGTTTGTCGTCTTCGCGACGGCGGCCGGGGTTACTGTCTGGCTGGGAATCCGTATGTATCGTAGCGTGCTTCCCGCGCCACCCGGTGCGCCAATGCGATCAAGCCGGATTAGTAGCCCTCATCACATTTCTGCTGGTTGACAGGCACACGAGCTGGTTGCCATGAATGCAATCCACAGCGCATGACCGCGCCGCCCAACAGGCACTTGCACCTGCCGCCGCCCTGCTGGGCTTCGGCGTTGCGGGTGAAGCGCGCGCCGTTCGCCGGCTCTCCACTACAGCCGGGAGAATGGCAGTTCCCGAGGAGTTCGTGGCCAATCGAGCGCACGCTCTCATACCGAGGAGAGAAACCTTGAAACTCGCGGAGTGGTGCGGAATCGTCGTCGGTCTGCTCGTTGTGACGGCATTCCAGCGCAAGCAATTCGAATGAGATGAACCCAATGAATCTGACCAGGCGCATAGATATCATCAAGCGCTTCTTCGGCCGCGGTGTCTGCCCGTATCAGGTGGCTTTCACCCTGAGCAATCCGTTGCGCCGGCTCATCCTGTCACCGGAGGAGCTGGTTGCACGGTTGGAACTGAGCGAAGGCGCGCGCGTGCTCGAATTAGGCCCCGGGCCGGGCTACTTCAGCGTGGAAGTGGCTCGCAGCATCCCCCGCGGATATCTCTTGTTGCTCGATATCCAACTGGAGATGCTGGAGATGGCAAGGCAAAGGCTCCACAAGGCCGGGATGAGGCATGCCGGATACGCTCAGGGCGACGCGAGCGCTCTACCCGTGGATGATGGGGCATTGGACGCCGTGTTTCTCGTCGCTGTTCTTGGCGAAGCGCCGGACCCGCGAGCATGCGTCCAGGAGGTCTATCGCGTCCTCCGGCCGAATGGCCTCCTTTCCAACACCGAACAGCCGGGGGACCCGGACTTCATGTCGCCGGCAGAGGTTCGGGCGCTGGCACAGGGAGCCGGCTTCCGTGTCGAGCAGGTGTACGGGAGTGTTAAAAACTACACGATCAACTTCAGAAAATCTGTCTGAGCAGGAGTTTGTCGTGCGTTCTTCAAGATTATCCGGTCCATGGGCGTACTTTGTGCTCACATTAGGGTGGTCGTGGCTCTTCTGGATCGTCGCAATTGTTCTGAGCCAGCCCGCTGGCAGCCTGCTCACCCTGCTGCTCATCGCCATGGGCGGGCTCGGGCCAGCCATCACCGGCATCTCGCTGACCTACCTGACCCGAGGGCCTGCGGGCCGGCGCGACTATTGGCGCCGGGTGATCGACTTCAAGCGGATCGGCCTCCGCTGGTACGCGGTCATCTTCCTGCTGCACCCGCTGCTGGCAGCCCTGGCCGTAGCCACCGGCCTGCTGAGCGGAGAGAGCCTGCCCGCTTTTGACCAGACCGCGGGGTACCTGGCTGCGCCGCTGAGCCTTCTCGGCTTCGTCGTCTTCACCCTCTTCTTCGGACCGGTGCCGGAGGAGCTCGGGTGGCGCGGCTACGTCCTGGACCGGCTGCAAGCGAGGTGGAGCGCGCTCACCTCAAGCCTCGTCCTCGGGATCGTCCACGTGGCCTGGCATCTGCCGCTCTTTTTCATAGCGGCTCACCCCATCGGGCATGTCTTCCCGATGGGATCGGTGCGGTTCTGGCTGGACTTCGTCGCTGGCACGGTCGTCCTGGCCGTCATGCTGACCTGGCTCTACAACAACACCGGCCGCAGCACCCTCGCCGCTATCCTGTTCCACTTCATGGGCAACTTCACCGGCGAGTTCCTGGAGCTACCCGACCCGCTGCGCCAGTATCAAACGCTGTGGTCTATCGCGCTGGCCGTCGCGGTCGTCCTCGTATGGAACTCCAAGACGATGACCCGCCGGCGGCCGGGTCCGGCATGGGCCGACGCATACCGGCGTGGAGCCGGCGCGCGAGCAGCGCCCGCACCCGCTCCATATGAGTCTGAGCGGAGATGATCAACAGGCGCCTCGATCTCTCTTCCGACACGATCGGAAGTTGTCGTGCGCGTCGCCGTGATTGCCCCGCCAAACGCTCGCGCCGAGATCCCGGCGCGAGCGGCCACCGGGCGCGTCGCCTGGATAGGGCCGCTCGGGATGCTCGCAAGCGGTACCATCTTGTTTGCCGGGTGGCATACCCTGATCGCTAGAGCGCCGGTCAAAGCGGCGCCGAGACGAGTGCGAAGCGCCGTATGCAGGCGCTGTCAGGTTCGGAGGGCGCGCCCTTTCCAAATTGATCCGACCCACAGCGTGCCCCTCCGGGCACGCCTGGCGAGCGGTCCCCAGCCACGGTTTCCCTGGCCTGGCCGGTCAGGACAGGCAACCGCCCGGCTGCCCTTGCAATAGTCGGATTGGCGTTCAGCCAGGTTGAGAACCAGGGCGTCCTTTCGCTGCGCCTGCCCGTCTGCGAACGTGACAGCCGCCTCGACTGTGATGAGGAGGAGGCACGCAAGGAACATGACCAGCTGGAAACGTCGATGGGTGACGTTGCGCCTCCCGAATTACTCCGCTCTCCAAACCCCGACCCGATTCCGCCCCGTGTTCTTCGCCTCGTACAACGCCACATCGGCCCGGTTGAGGAGTGTCGCCACGTCGGGGCAGTCGTCCGTCACACTGGCCACGCCCACACTGATCGTGACGGCCAGTGGACCCCAATCACTCTCAAACGGCGCCTCGGCGACGCAGCGGCACAGGCGGTGGGCAACCTCGCACGCCCCGTCCAAATCACTCTCCGGCAGGAGCGCAGCGAATTCTTCGCCCCCGTAGCGGGCAAGCAGATCGACGTCGCGCAGATTATCGCGGCATCGCCGGGCCACGGCCCGCAAGACCTGGTCTCCGACAGCATGGCCGTAGCTATCGTTCACGTGCTTGAAGCGGTCAATGTCCAGCATGATTGCAGACAATGGCCGCTCATAGCGCCGCGTGCGCTCGAATTCGCGCTCGGCCAACTCGAAGAATTGGCGGCGGTTGGCCAGACCTGTGAGCCCGTCTGTGACGGCCAGCCGCTGCACCTCTCCGAACAGCCGGGCGTTCTCGATGGCGATGGCAGCGTCGGCGGCCAGCCCCACCACCAGGTTCTCATCTTCCCGGCTGAACGAGGGGCCGCCCGTTTTATCCCCGAGGTAGAGCGCCCCTACCAACTCCCCATGCGCCACAATCGGGACGCCCAGGAAGGCCCGCAACGATGGATGGTTGGGCGGCATGCCGGCCGAACGCGAGTCACGCTTCAGATCGGCGATCCGGATAGGCTCCCCGCCGCGCAGCAAGGTCTCCACCAGGCCCCACCGGCTGGGTGCGTCCCCGAGCCAATGCCGCTCGGCCTCCGTAAATCCGGCCGTGTAGAATTGGACCACGTTCCCGTTGGCATCGAGGACGACCAGCACCGTGACGCGCGCACTGGCAAGGCGCTGCGCGGTTTCAGCCAGCGTCTGCAGCACGACCTCCAGGCGCAGGTCGGCGATCAAGGCCCGGCTGGCCTGGTGCACGGCATCCAACTGCTCGGCCCGGCGATAGGTCTCCTCCAGCAACTCCGCCTTCTCAATGGCGGCCGCGGCGAGGTCGGCCAACGCACGAAGCAAACGGCGCGCCCGGTCGTCGCGCGGCAGCCCGTCGAGCGCGATGACGCCGATCACGCCCCGCCCAGTCTTCAATGGTACATTGGTCAACTGACTGGCAAAGCTGGCGGTGTAGTCGCGCACCACGCGCGGGTCGCTGGCGGTGTCGGCCACCTCCACCATCTCGCCGCGGCCGATAGAGTGGGCAAACGTCCCCTCGTCGGGACGCAGGTGGCGGGCATTGAAGGCCTGGACTTCCTCGAGTGGCAGACCAATGTGGGCAAACAGACGCAACGTGTTGGTCGCCGGATCGACCAGGATGATGCTACCCTGCTCGCGGCTGGCCAGCCGCACCGCTTCGGCCAATACCAGCCGCAGGGTCTCGTCGGCCGACTGCGCCCGGTTGAGTGCCTCGCCGACGCGGGCGAGCACGGCCAATTCTTCCGCACGCCTCTCCGCCTCGGCGTACAAGCGCGCGTTGGTGATCGCGCTCGTGACCTGCCCGCCGATGGCCAGCGCCAACTCAACCTGCTCCGGCGAGAACTCGCGGCTGGCATCGGTGTGGTCGAGGGCCAGCAGACCGATGGCCCGGTCGTGGCCGACGAGTGGAATCGCCAGCATCTTCTGGATGCCAAAAGGCTGGGTCCACCCGAGCGGCACCAGATCGGTGCGGCTCGCATCATCGAGCAGCGCGGCTCGCTGTTTACGGATCGCGTCGCGGAACAGCGGCACGGCGTCCACCCGCTCTACCGCCACGGCTCTGAAGGTCCGCCACTGCTCGAGGTCGGTGCGGCCGTCGGCGAACTGCGACATGACCGGCCGGAGGTATTCGCCGGCATCGTCCAGCAGAAAAATCGAGCACCGGTTGACCCGACACACTCGGGCCGTCTGCTGGGCAATATGTTTGAGCACCTGTTTAGACTCCAACGATGAGCTGGCGACCTGCATGATCTCCAGCAGCGCCGCCACCTCTTCGCGTCCGCGCTGCTCACTCTGAAACAGGCGCGCATTTTCGATCGCGCTGGTCACCTGGTCGGCAAAGGCGGCGACCAGGCGAACATGATCGGCGGTGAAATAGTCTGGCTCCCGGCTGTCCACCGCCAGCATGCCGATCACCCGATCACGAACGATCAGCGGCACGCCGAGCCACGACCGGATGTGGTTGTGGGGGTCGCTCCGAAAGGAGGTGTACACCGCAGGCGCGTTCGCCAGAATGTGAGGTCGGCGCTGCTGAATGACCACCGTGTTGGGGTTGTCGCCCGGGACCGGGAAGCGCAAACCCACGACTGCCGCCATTTCGGGCCAGCCGCGCCCGCCGACGATTTCCAGGTAACCCTCGCCCAGCAGCTGTACCGAGGCGCTGTCGTAGGGTACGACCCGCGCCAACTGCTCCAAGATGCGCTCAATGGCTTCGTCCTGCTGGAGGGTGGCAACCACCACCGACGCGGCCTGGCGCAATGTCTCGGCCTCCTCCGCGCGGCGTTGGGCCGCCTCATAGAGGCGGGTCTGCTCGATCGTCGGCGCGGCTTGTTGGGCGAACAGGGTAAGCAGTCGCAGGTCGGAGGCGCTAAACTGCCGCACCGGGTCGGTATCCAGCACGGCGATGACACCCACCAGCCGCGAGCCGACCGTGAGCGGCACGGCCACGACCGCGTGCCAGCGACTCGACTCGTATTGGGGCGAGCGTCCCGGCCATGTCGCGTAGTCCGCGATGAACAAGGATTCACACGACTCGGCGACCCGCCCCATCACGCCCTCGCCCAGCGCCATCCGCGTGCCCGTGTAGTCTGTGCCCATCCCGTGGCTGCCGACGATCAGCAGTTCCGCCCGGGCCTCATCGTAGATGCCTAGCTCACCGCCGCCGGCACCCAACAACGTCACAGCACGCTGCAGCGTCGCCTGGAGTAGCCGGGAGAGGTCGTGTTCGGCCAAGATATCGGCCACGGTGGCGCGCAAGACCTCCAACTCGTCGGCCCGGCGACGCTCGGCGGAGAGTAGCCCGATCTTCTCGAGGGCCATTGCCGTCTGGTTGGCGATCAGCGACAGCAACTGAATCTCGTCCTCGCCGAATTGGCGCGGCGTCCGCGAGTGGACCAGCATCGCCCCGACCACCTGTCCTTCGTGGATCATCGGTACACTCAGGCCGGAGACGAGTCCCAACTCCAACACCAGCGGCGGAACGCGAAACGCCGTCTCTTCGGAGTAGTTCGCGACGATAACGGGGTGCCGGTTTCGAATCGTGTAACCGGTTTGAGTCCCCTCGCCTTGACCCAGGGCGAGCCCGGTAAAATCCGGAGGCCAGCCGTGGGCGGCCCGGACGAACAGTTGCCCCTGAGCATCCGGCAGAACCAGCGCACTCAGGTCGATCCGCAGAGCGCCCACAGCCAACTCGACCGCGCAGACGGCGATGGCACGCTCGTCCTTCGCCGCAAGCAGCTTGCGGGAGAGTTCGAGGAGCGCAGCCTCCACATCGGCGGAGTCCCTCAGGCGGCGCATCTTGTCAAAGCTCCGCGCCAGCCGGCTGATTTCTCCCAGCCCCACGATCGGGATCGGCGTAGCCAGGTCTCCCGCGCCGATGCGCCGCGCCCTTGCCTCGAGCCCGGCGAACGGTTCCAGGATCCAGCGCCGGGTTATGAGGAGCACGAAGATCAGCAGCAAGCCGTCCATGGCCACCGAGCCAACCTGAACAGCCTTGAGCCGGGCGATTCGCCGCGCTGCCTGGGCCTCGTACAATCGCACGGTCTCATCCAGTTGTACCACCAGCGCAGGCACAAGGCGATTCAGCCTGGTCACCGCCTCGCCGAAGGCCCTGCTCTGGCGATCCGTCTCCAGGACGACGCGGATGGCTGCGTCCATCTGGGCCCAGGTGGCACGGACGGCA
>DOUV01000304.1 GCA_003520455.1 Chloroflexota bacterium
CGCTGCCAGCCGGGTCAGCCTGCCGGCCTCCCCGCCCGCGTTCAGGGCCGCCGCCAACGCGGCACTCACCGGATCCTCGTGGTCCCCACGGCGCGGCAACTCACCGAAGGCACGTCTGACACGCTCCTCAAGGACCGCAAAGCGATCCTCGTCGTCGCGGCGGTAGGCCCGGATCAATTCATCGGCCACACGACGTACCGGCCAGGCCGGTGGATTCTCCACCTCGCGCAAGGCAGCCGCGACGAAGAGCACGTTGTGGGGCAGCAGGCCGCCGGTCGGGTCAGGCGCCTTGAGCACTTCAAGCAGCAGGCCGGCCGCCGCGTGGCCGTCCGATTGGGCCAGAATCCCGACCGCAAGCAGCAGCGCCTCACGCCAGTTCGGGTCGGTAAAGTGCTCGAAAAAGAGCGCCCAACTCCCCGCGCCGGTGCCGAGCCGTACGAGGTGCAACGCGGCGAAATACTCCTGGAACTGGCGATGGAGGAAGCCGTAGACCCCCTCGCCGCGGGCGACGAAGAAGCCACTCAGATTCGCAGCCGCCTCGAGGAGCTCGTCGGCCACGTCGTCCAGCCGGTGACTCCCAGTGAGGTCCGGCTCCTTCGACAGAGCTAACTGAAGCCACGCCTGCACGCTACGCTTGTCGGCCAGCGCAGCCGGGTAGTCGGCATTGGCATGCAGATGGAACGCGAGGAAGGCTGTGATCCGCTCCAGCGCCTTCGGCAAGTGCTCGCCCCCCATCACCTGTGCGAGAAGACCCCACTGGTCAGGCCGCTGCTTAAAAACAGCGTTCTTCGCTCGCTCGTAGAGCGCCACGCGTCGGGCCGGCAAGCCCGCCTCGGGCGCGTCCGAGAAAAGTTGGGCCAGAATGGTCAGCAGCAGCGGGTTGCGCGCCATCTGCTCGCGCACATAGGGGTTGGAATGTTCCAGCACCGCCTGTGCCAGCTCATCCGCGCGGGTCTCCATGCCCTTCGCGGTGGCCCAGTTGTGGCAGAACCGGCGCACCGCGCTGTCGTCCATCGGCTGGATGACGAAGTGGGGCAGGTTCTCATGCAGCGGGCGGATCGGGTACCCCACGATGCGGCTGGTCACGATCAACTGGTTGCCTTGCCACAAGAGGTCAGCGCCCCCTTCCAGGGCATGCTTGTAGTCCAGCGGCGAACGCCCCTGGGCATCGCAGACCCACTCGCGAATCAGGGTCTCAATCTCCCCCGCGATTGCGTGCCGCTGGTCGGGGTCGGTTACCTCGTCCAGTCCATCCAGGATGAAGGTTACCCGCCCGGCGTGGAGGTAGTCGCGGATGAGGGCGTGGAAGGCCGCGGTGCGGGTGCCCTGGGCAAGCTGTTTCTCCAGGTGGCCGCCGAGGTAATTCCGGAGCGGCAGCCTTGTATCTTCACCGGGGCGTGGCCAGCGCCTGGCAGCGTACTCCGCGATACGCACCAGCACCGGCAGCCGAGGGGGACCCAGCGTCTCGCGGGCAGCAGGCTCGCCGTCGGGCTGCACGTGGTCAGCGGGGACTTCGACCATCGCCTGGCCCGCATGCACGGTGCGGGCCAGTTGCAGTGCCAGCCAGCGGGCCAGGGTGCTCTTGCCGCTGCCGGGGTGCCCCAGCAGCACCAGCCAACGTTGCTGCCGCACGAGTTCGGCCAGGTGGTAGGTGCGCTCCTCAGCCTCCCTGACGGCTTTCAGGAGCGCCTGATGCAGAACCGGATCGTAGATCCGGTAGCGGGCCGCGTAGGGATCGAGCGCCGCCACGCGGTACAGGATCGTCTCATCGACCACACCCCGGTCCGACCGTCGCTCCCTCACCAGTTGCGCGAGCAGTTCCCAGCTCGCCCGGCGCTCTACCGGCGACGAACGATCGGCCCGCAGCGCGACGTAGATCCGCTCCAGGGGGAGCGTGGCCCCCCCTACCGGGCGTAGGGAAGGAGAATATTCTTGCATGCATCTTCAACTGCCTCCAGGTAGAGGAGGCGATCGGCCTCGGTGTAGGGCGGTGGCTGGCGCGGGGCGGCAATTTCGGTCAGCAGCGCGAGGGTTTGCTCCAGCAGCGGGCGCAGGTCGGCCGCGACCTCCACTCGCGCCTCGTCCCCAACCACAAAGCCACTCGCCGGCCCCAGGAAGACCAGGTTGTACCTGGCCCCGGCAGGCAAGGACTGCTCCAGCCGGGCCACCGCCGCGGCGATCTCCGCGAGTTCTCGGCGCTGGTTGCGCAGCAGGCGATGAATCGCCGCAATGCGCACCACGCTCACACGCTGGTGGAGGGGACTCTCGGGCTGCATCGCCTCGGCGAGCAGCGCGTCCGCCAGGCCGCCGGTGAGAGCAGTCAGGGCGGCGTCGAAGTCCACCTCTAACGCAGCACGATCGAGCGTCTCGAGCTGATCGAAGCGCTCTCCCAGCAGGGCCAGTGGCGGCTCGCGCCCCTCCAGCGCCAGGTCGAGCAGTGCCTCCGCCACACCATCGACCTGGACGAACGCACGGAAGATGTGACCCACCAGGTCACGATTCTCCAACTCCAATCCACTCGCGACGTCCGCCAGCATCCTGTGAAAAGCCGAGGCCCACGCGTCGTGCAACGCCCGCTGCTCGGCATCACCAAAGGCTTGGGCGTGCAGGCGACGCGCGCCCGCTTTCAGCAGATCAGTGGCGAGGTTGGCTGCCAAACTCACCAGGAAGTCCGCGGGGAGTGTCGCGCTCTGGTCCATCTCTGCTGGCTGCCTCACTTCAAAAGTCTGCCAGGGGATAGAGGCTAGGAAACTCACACGGTGCACGTCGGAAAAACAACAGCCCGCCGTGTGAGCACCAGGCGAGCTGCGAAGCAAAAAGATGACCGACCGCGAGGTGCCCTACCCGAGCCCTACACCCTGGCCGTCTCGACAATCCGGCACGATCAGCCGAGACTTTTGTTTCGATGGCCAGGTAGATTGTAACAGGCAAAACGCTTCAGAACAAGCACCAAAGCGGAGCAAGAGCGGTACGGGCGGGCCGCCTGCCCGCGCATGGGGGTGCGCCCGTACAAG